>DAIMZU010000308.1:0-4387 GCA_036733845.1 Ramlibacter sp. | reverse complement strand
GCGCTACAGCGACGGGGTTGTGACGGTGGACCTGCGGGCCCTGCCCCAGGGCGTGCGCCTGCAGGTCTGCGATCAGGGCCCGGGCGTGCCGCTGGATCAGCGCGAGCGCATTTTCGAGCCCTTCTACCGCTTGCCGGGCGCGAGCGAACGCGCGGGCGGGGTCGGGCTGGGGCTGGCGCTGGTGCGATCGATCGCGCAACGGCACGGGGGCAGCGTGCGCTGCGTCGAGCCGCCGCAGGGGCAGGGTGCGTGCTTCATCGTGGACCTGCCGCGAACGGCCTGATCATCGCCAAGCGCGGCCGCCAAGCAGCGAACCTGCAACTCGCGAGCACTGCGGGTCAACGACCCGTCTTCCGGGCCTCGGCGAGATCCGCAAAAAACCGCCGGCCCTCCTGCGGATGGGCCATGAACCATTGAAGCGCCTCTCGCTGGAAGACATCTGCAGAACCTGCACCCTTGGAGTCGCCGCGTTCCTTGGATTCTTCCGCAGGACGGTTCGAGGGGGCGGCCCTTCCGACCCGCGACGGGCGCTCGGGCACGGGGGGCAGAGGACGCGCTACATCGCCGGTGGACTCTTCCGGAGAAAAGGCGGGGACCGGCCGGCCATAGCGTTCCGTTTCAAAAACAGCCTTGTACTTGCCGTGCAGTCGGGCAAGTTCCGGACGGGAGTGATCACGTCCGGGAATGTACCCACGGAACGATGTGCCGGCCTCGTTTTCATTGCCGACATGATGCGCGGCAGCATGGCAAATACGCTCATAGTGCGCCGGCGAAATCTGCTCGAGTCCGCGCTCATGAACCAAGGCACCCAGCAGGGCTGAGTGAAAATAGCAGGCGTATTGGCCGCCCGGTGAAGGACGCAGCGCTAGTACGCGTGCAATCTGCTGGTCCAGCCGGTCGCCGTCGCTTTCGGCACGGCCCTCGAAGGTGCTGAGCGCGCCGACCACGAATGCCAGGGCTGCCGAGCCTGCCCCGAGCGAACTTGCAAGCGGCGCCGCCGCAGACAGGATGGCGTCGAGGTCTTTCGGCCTCGCATCGCACAACCCGCGAGCCATTGCCCGAAGCTGATCGGCGCTTAATTCGAGCTGGCGATTGATCACGCTCCGGGCAATCGATCTCGATTCGACATCGGCCGAAGTGCGCTGCGTGATTTCCCGCATCGCCGCTTCCAGGTTCTGCAGGCTGATCTTGCCAGCGTGGGCCGAAAGCAGGCGAAGGTTGGTATCGAAGTCGATGGCCGGCCTGCCGGTGTCGACCTGCGGCACCTTGGCGGTGATGTCGCCCCAATGCCCGAGCTGCGACGCCTTGCGTTGCCGCACTGCAGAATCAGCGGCCGCCGGGTAGGTGCCAACGCCCGCAAAGCCGGGCGCGCCCCAGGACTGGGCCTTGCTTTCGCTGGAAGTGATGGGCCGTGAATCTGACGGCTTGCAGCAAAGCGAACTGATGACACCACCCACGGCATGCTCCTTGCACCGGACAACTGCCTTCTTGGTGGCGCCTGCGCGATTTCGGTTCTTTCAGCAAGCTGATGACTTGCGTCGGCCCGGGGCGCGCGGTCAACCGAGCACCCGTTGCGCCACCGCCTCCGGCCGGACATCCACCAGACAGCGGTGGTGGCCCAACGGGCACTCTCGCTCGAAGCAGGGGGCGCAGTCCAGCGGCGGCTGGTAGGCGGGATCGTTCTTCAGCCAGACGACCTCGGCGCGCGGGTTCAGCGGCGGCGTGTGCAGCGGGCTGGTCGAGCCGAACAGTGCGACCTGCCGGATGCCGAAGGCGGCGCCCACGTGCATCAGCCCGGAATCGTTGCTCACCAGCGAGCGTGCACCGGCGATCAGCGCGAAGGCGTCCAGCAGCGAGGTCTGGCCGGCGAGGCTGGTGCAGCGCCCCTGCGGGGCCGCCGCGACGATCTCGTCGCACAGGGCGGCTTCCTTGCCGGAGCCGAGCAGCAGGCAGCGCGCATCGAGCAGACTGGCCAACGCAGCGTAATGCGCCGCGGGCCAGCGCTTGGAGCCGCCGAACTCGGCGCCCGGCGCGAACACGTGGTAGGCGCCGGCCGCCAGGCCCTGGGCCGCCGCCGCGCGGTCGATCGCGCCCTCGGGCAACACCAGGCGGGGGCGATCGGTGTCGATACCGGCCTCACCACTGAGGGCCGAGTAGAAAGCCACCATGGGCGGCTTGCCCTTGGGGTTTCGCAGCCGGTGCGTGAGCAGGCCCACCCGCGCCTCGCCCAGATAGCCAACCCGCTTGGGAATGCTGGCCAGGAACGGCAGCAACGCACTCTTGAGGGAATTGGGCAGCACATAGGCCACCTCGAAGCGGCCCTGCAGGTCCTGGCCCAGGCGGCGGCGCTCCTTGAACTGGAGCCCGCCATGCTGAAAGGGAAACTCGATGACTTCGGCAACCTGCGGCATGGCGCGGTAGACCGGCGCGACCCAAGGCAGGGCGCCCACGGTGAGTTGCTCGCCCCGCGCATGCAGGCGGCGCATCAGTGGCTCGGTCATGACGGCGTCACCGATCCACTGCGGGGCGATGACCAGCGAACGGGTCACCGCCTCACGCGGGTGCGAGGTTTTCGACCCCTCAGTGGTGCGCGCCGAAATGCTCACCTTCGCGCAACCGGTACACCGTGCCGCAATAGGGGCAGCGGGCCTCGCCGGTGCCGGCCACGTCCAGGTAGACGCGTGGATGGGTGTTCCACAGCTTCATGTCGGCCTTGGGGCTGGGACAGAAGACGCCGCCGTTGGCATTGAGCTCCTTGGCAAGCAGTTCGACGACGGCCTGCTTGCGGGCCGGGGCGGTGGTGCTCATGGCCTCAGACGGGCGTAAGCCAGTGCTTGTACTTGGGATTGCGGCCGTTGACGATGTCGAAGAAGGCCTGCTGGATGCGCTCGGTGATCGGCCCGCGCGAGCCGGCGCCGATCTGGATGCGGTCGAGTTCGCGGATCGGCGTCACTTCAGCCGCGGTGCCGGTGAAGAAGGCCTCGTCGCAGATGTAGACCTCGTCGCGGGTGATGCGCTTCTGGACGATCTCGAGGCCGAGGTCCTTGCAGATGTGGAACACCGTATTGCGCGTGATGCCGTTGAGCGCGCCGGCGGAGAGGTCGGGCGTGTACAGGGTGCCGTCCTTGACCAGGAAGATGTTCTCGCCTGCGCCTTCGCTGACGAAGCCGCTGGTGTCCAGAAGCAGGGCCTCGTCGTAGCCGTCGTCCAGGGCTTCCATGTTGGCGAGGATGGAGTTGGAGTAGTTGCTCACCGCCTTGGCCTGCGTCATGGTGATGTTGACGTGGTGGCGCGTGTAGCTGGAGGTCTTGACGCGGATGCCGCGCTTGAGGCCTTCTTCGCCGAGGTAGGCGCCCCAGGCCCAGGCCGCGACCATGATGTGGATCTGGTTGCCCTTGGGGCTCACGCCCAGCTTCTGGGAGCCGATCCAGGTGAGCGGGCGCAGGTAGCAGCTTTCGAGTTTGTTGGCGCGCACCACGGCGCGCTGCGCCTCGTTGACCTGCTCCTTGCTGAAGGGGATCTGCATGCGCAGGATCTTGGCGCTGTTGAACAGGCGGTCGGTGTGCTCCTGCAGGCGGAAGATGGCCGTGCCCTCGGCCGTGTTGTAGGCGCGCACGCCCTCGAAGGCGCCGCAGCCATAGTGCAGGGTGTGGCTCAGGACGTGGATCTTGGCGTCGCGCCACTCGACCATCTCACCGTCCATCCAGATCTTGCCGTCGCGGTCGGCCATGCTGGGAACAACGCTCATGTCTCGTCCTTCAGGATCAGGAAAGCAAACCACCCATTCTAGTGGCCCGCCGGGCGCACCTCTTCGGCGGCGGGCGAGTCGGCCGGCGCGGGGGGCTGCGGCGGCCGGTACAGCGCCCAACGCACCAGCTTGCCGCCAGCGAACTCGCAGGTGACGCTGGAGCCGCCCGGGTCGGTCCAGCGGAAGACCTCGGGCTGCTGCTCGGGCGCCGACAGCGCCTCGCCCAGCGAGTGCGTCATGGCCATCACGTGAAGCAGGGTGGCCTTGGGCTTGAGCCTGGCGTTGAGCATGACGGCACTGCCAACGTAGCCGATCGGCCTGGCGGACGCCTGCTTGAGCACATGCATGGTGCGGGTGAAGTGCAGCAGCAGCCACATCAGGATGCCGCCGACGGCCACGGCCACGCCGCCCCAGCCATACGCCTGCCAGGAGAACGCGACCAGCACCAGGCCCGCCAGCGGCAGCAGGAATTTTTTCAGCTCGGGGTTCATGAGGGCCGATTGTCGCGCGCCCGGCGCAGCCGGCGGCTGTGGGGAGTGCGTAGGCATCAGCCGAGCCCCCGCACGATCTCCATGGCCTCTTCGATGCGGTCCACCGGGTGGATGGCCAGGCCTTCGATCTCGCGCGAGCCTTTCTTCG
>DAIMZU010000307.1:0-4388 GCA_036733845.1 Ramlibacter sp. | reverse complement strand
CCGGGCCACCCTGGGCGGCCCGGCGGGCCGCCTCGGCCCGGCGGGCCGGTTGGGCTGTGGCCTCGTTGATGGCGACCAGGACGGCGGGCATGTCCGTCTGGACGAGCCGGGTGACGGCGGGTCGCACCAGCAGGTAGTCGCGCTTGGGGACTGCGCGCGCGAGCAGGTCCAGCTGGGCACTGCGCAGGCCGAACACCGACTGCAGCTGCGCCGCCTGCTGCTGTACGGACTGCTGCAGCGAGGGCAGCAGGATGCGGGTGGGGACATTGGCCAGCATCCCCGCGATGCCGGGCAGGCGGACGAGTTCGTCGAGCGCCTGGGTGGCGAACACCAGGAAGGCGCGTTTCTTGCGGAAGGTGCGCAGCCAGTCTTCGAAGCGGGCGGCAAACGCGGGATTTCGCAGCAGGTACCAGGCTTCGTCCAGCAGGATCAGCGTGGGTGTGCTGCCGTCCAGGCTGCGCTCGATCCGGTAGAAGGCGTAATCCATGAAAGGGCTGGCCACCCGCGGGTCCTCCAGCAGGCCGCCGCACTCCACGGCGACGACATTCGCCAGGTCGAAGCGGTCATCAGCGTTGTCGAAGAAGCCTGCGTGGGAGCCGCTGCACGCACCGGCGTCGGCGTCGGACAGGTCGACGTAGGCGGCGAGTTTGTGGGCCAGGGCCCGGTCCTGTCCGGCGAGCATGGCATGCAGTGAAGACAGCCGCCACCGGGCGGGCGGCGCGGCGCGAAGCGCCTGAACCGCGCCGTGCAGGAGGCTGCTCTCCCCGGCCGACAGCGCGTGGCCATCGGAGGCCACCAGCAGTTCCAGCCAGAGCCGCAGGCGCGCGTCGTCGCCGTTGCGCAGCATGGTCCCGACAGGGTTCATGGCCGGTGGGCCGCCCGCGCCGGACAGGTCGATGTGCTGCCCGCCCAGAAGCACCGTGAGCAGCGCGAGGCTGTGATCCTTGTCGAAGATGCAGGTCCGGCTGGGCGTGTACTTCTGGAACTGGACGAGCAGCAGCGACAGCAGGAGGCTCTTGCCCGCGCCGGACCCACCCACGACCGCGGTATGGCCCACGTCACCCTCGTGGGGATTGAAGTCGAAGGGAACGCCCTGCGGGGTGGGGAATCGGCACAGCGCAGGCACCGGGCGGCCGTAGAGCCGCGAGAAGAGGGGGTGCTCTGGCTCGCCGCGGGACAGTGTCCGCAAGGGTGCGAGGTCCGCCAGGTTGGCGGTCGAGGCGAGCTTCCAGCGCAAGGTGCTGTCGGCGCCGCCAGGAAGGCTGGTCAGGAAGGCGGGCAGCAGCCCGTTGCGTTCGCGGACGACGGCGAAGCCGCTGGCGCGGAGCGCTCCTGCGATGCGTTCGCAGGAGGCTTCGGCCTCGCGCGCAGAGCCGCCCAGGGGCAGCACGGTGAGGTTGTACCAGCCGTACTGCAGGTCACCAGCGGTCAGGTCGACCAGCGCCTCCTGGGCATCCTCTGCCAGGTGCAGCTGGCCGGTGTTGACGCGCTCGGACTCCATGTCGAACAGGCGCTCGGCCACGCGCGTGGCCACGGACTTGACCTCGGAACGGTAGAACATCTCGGCGTCGGAGATGTGGTGCGCGGCCGCCAGCCGGTCCAGGACACGGAAGCACTGCACCAGCAGGTACTCGCAGTCGAGCGCCATGAGCGCGTCGAGCTGGCGTGCGTGGGCCACTGCCGGGGTGCCGGTCATGGACAGCGCGGCGACCGAGACCGACCGCGCCGGGCCGGTGAATGCCAGCTGGTCGTCGCGCCGTTCGACGGCGTCACAGGCCAGGAGCGGGGCCAGGTAGCAGGCGTCTTCGGAGCAGCGGACCGGCCCGCGGGGCGACGCCGGATTCGCGCGGGCATGCAGCGCTCCCAGCAGGTGCTCACCGGACAGCCGGCGCAATGGCTGCCCCCTTCCGGCAACACCCTGGAAAGCCTCGAGCACCTTCTCGAAATCGCAGGCCATGGACGCGAGTTGTTCCCGCACCTGCCCCACGGCGCCCTGCTCCCCCAGGCGGCGGCGCAGCAGGGCGGCCAATGCAGGAAACACCTGGCCATTGCGCGCCTGCAGTTCGGACCGCAGTCCTTCGAGCCAGGCCTCCCCGCCCGCCGGGTACTTGTAGGCAATGAACAGTTGCTGGTGAATGGCCGCGCTTCGCCGTCTTTCACATGCCCGGGCCCACGCGAGGTCCACGCGCTGCGCGAGCGGCGATGCGAATGTGGCCTGCGGATAGCCGGTGGTAAAGCGCCGCTCGACGATGCTCCAGAAAGTGCAGCGGTCATCGAGGGCCCGCAGGGCGGTTTCGAAGCGGTCGATGCCGGCGCTGACCTGCTCGTCTTCGCACCCTTCGGTGTCCATGCCCTCCAGGTCGAAACCGGCGAGCAGCGATCCGTCCTGGCAGAGCACCAGAGCGGGCGTCGCGAGGCCGAACCAGGGCAGCAGCTGCGCATAGCTGCGTGCCTGCCGGCGTGCGATCCCGATCAGGTCGGTGAGGGCGAGCATGGGCGGGGCCGGGACGTAGGCAGCGCGCGGGTGGGCATCGCTGCGTGCACGGCGGCGGGGAGATTCAACGCCACAAGCCGCGCCCCCATCCGGTGGGCCGGCACAGGACGTCAGTGGGGCGGGGCGTTGCGTCGAAAGCGTGGTCTTCGCGCAGGTACGCACCGAGGATGCGGACGAACTGGTCGTCTTTCTTGCTCAGCCAGCGGCCAACGACCCAGCCGAGCGGCATGAACAGCAGCGCCCAGTAAAGGCGAAACACCAGCAGGCAGACCGCCGCCAGCACCAGAGCGCCGAAGGCCCCTTTCTCGATGCCCATGACCAGTTGCGGCCGATGCAGGGCGGGATGGAAGTCGCTGCTGCGAAGAGCTGGCGATGCCGTGGGCTGCGCGGTCTCGGGACGGGTCTGCGGGATCACTGGAGACATGCGTCCATGCCGGACAGGTTGGTGATGTAGCTGCTGCTCGTCAGGATGGAAGGCAGGCTCACCAGGACGCCGAAAATGACCACCACGGCGATGATCCGGCCCCAATCCATGCGGGAGATCATTCCGACCACCAGGGTGACGATCACGACGAGGATGAACACGAGGATGGCCAGGGGCCCACGCATCCACTGCACGATCGAACACCCGAAGCTGGAGATGAACGGGATGTTGATGGCCTGCGCGGCGGCCTCGGAAGGCGCAGCCGCGGCGGCCGCCACGAGCAGCGCCACCAGGAGCGCCAGCGGGGAAGCCGTGCGCGATCGGCTCAGGGTGGGGGATCGGGACAGGGAAGCGGTCATGCGGGCTCGAGGATGTATTCGTCGCGGGTGCGGTCCCAGCCGTGCAGCCGGAGCGCCTGGGTGAGCCGCCGCTGGGGGCCGACGCGCTCGATGAAGAACAACCACTGGACGGTGCGTCCGATGGCGGCCTTGAGGGCCAGGTAGGGCAGGTCCAGGCCGGCCATGAGGACCAGGTTTTCGAGCCTGGGCAAGGCTTCGGCAGCGCTGTTGGCGTGGAGGGTGGCGGCCGAACCGGGATGCCCGGTGTTGGCGGCGTCCAGCCAGTCGAAGGCCTCGGGTCCGCGCAGTTCGCCGACGATGATCCGGCGGGGGGCGTAGCGCATGCCGGTGCGCACCGCCAGCCGCGGCGTGACGCCTGCGGCTTCGTCGCATTCGACCAGCACGTGGTTGGGACCGCTCACCTGCAACTCGTGCACGGTTTCGATGACGAACAGGCGCTCCTGCGGCGGAATGAGGGTCAGGACCGTGTTCATCAGAGTGGTTTTCCCGCTGCCGGTGGCGCCGACGATGAGCAGGTTGCCGCGCTCGGCGATCGCCCGATGCAGGACCTTGGCGTGGTGTTCGGTGACCACCCCTTGCGCCACGTAGTGTTCGAGCGGGTGGATGCCTGCGCAATGACGGCGGATGCACAGGGACGGTCCGTTCACGGCGACCGGCGGAAGGATGGCTTCGAGCCGGAAACCCGGGAGCCGCGCCGAGAGGATGAGGCGGCCCGCGCGTTCGCCGACCTCCCTGTCGACGTAGGAGGCCGCGAGCGTGATGGCAGCGCGGATGGCGGCACTGCCGAGGCGCACCGGCCACCGGGCATCGATGCCTTCACGGGTGTAGAAGACCTGGTCGGGCCCGTTGACCATGATTTCCGTGACGGCCTCGTCCGCGAAGATCGGCTGCAGTGGGGCGAGCAGGTCCTGGATCTGGGCGAGCACCTGGGCGCGGTAGCTCGCCGGGGGCGGCGGCGGGAACGCCGGCAACTCCGGTGCGGGTGAAGCATGAGGGGCGCAAGCAGGCATGGTGAATTGTTGGTCCATCGTTGGCCTGCCTGTCCGCGGGCAACGTCGGCCGGACGCACCGTTGGCGCACGCTGCCCTGCCCTCCCCTGCCAGCACCGGGC
>DAIMZU010000306.1:0-4392 GCA_036733845.1 Ramlibacter sp. | reverse complement strand
AGGCCAGGAGCCAGCTCACCTCGGCGGATCTTTGGTTCCTCCCCGGCGCCCGCGCGTCAGGAGACGGTCCCCCTTTGGGGCTGCTCCTGACTGCTCCATCCGCGCTGGCCTGCCTTCAGAAATGGAGGCGGCCTGCACCTGCAGGATCACGGCTCAGAGGCCGCTCGGAAAGGTCTCCGGGGGTTCGTGCCCATGGCCTGGACCCTTCGGATCCAGGGCCTCGAGCGCGCGTGTGCGGTCGAGGTGCAGCATCACGTCGAACTGCGCCGGCAGTCGGACATGGAAGTAGTGCGAGTGACGCTCGGTGTCTGGGCGGTAGATGACGCCGATGGCCCGCTGCAGTCGCCCGGCCGCGAGCTGGGGGTCGGAGGCAGCGTCGCCGCGCAGCGGCAGCCAGAAGGCAGGTTCGCCCACGGCGTGGAAGACGGCCTCCCAGCTGTCCGCCAGGCCCGGGTTCACGCGCTTGCACTCCCGGGGCGCGTCCCAGTCGGAGGCCGCGGTGACCGTGCCCCCGTGCGTGCTGAAGCCCACGGCCATGACCTCGTGGCCCCAACGCTCGCGGGCCAGCTGGCCGACGTTCAGTTCGCCCTGTTCGCCCATCTCCGTCGCCCGCGCGTCGCCGAGGTGGGAGTTGTGGGCCCAGACCACCAGGCGCGGCGCTCGTCCGGCCTGGGAAAGGTGGCGTTCGAGCGCGGCGAGTGTCTCCATCATGTGCTGGTCGCGCAGGTTCCAGGAAGATGCACGCCGGTGGAACATGCTGCGGTAATAGGCTTCGGCGTTCTTCACCAGCCGGGCGTTTTGCTGCGCGAAGAAGGCCTCGTCACGTTCCATGCCACTGGCGTCGGCGGCAGCGCGCTGGTTCATCTCGCGCAGTTGCTGCACCACCTCGTCCTCGCAGTGAGGCTTCATCCCGAAGCTGGCCGCATGGCCATAGGCCTGTCCGTCCCCGGTGTCGCCAAAGTGGTCGAAGCAGGCGTAGCGCGCACGCGCGCGCCGTGCCGCGTCGGGGTCGTTTCGGTCCAGGTATTGCAGGACCGCTTCGATCGAGGTGAACAGGCTGTAGAGGTCCATGCCGTAGAAGCCGGCGTGCTGCCGCCGCGGCACGCCGGCGTTGTGGCCTCGCAGCCACTCGCAGAACTCGCGCACCACGGTGTTGCGCCACATCCAGGCCGGAAAGCGACGGAATCCCCCGAGTGCCGCATCGGCGTCGGGATCGTCCCCCAGGCCGCGAACGTAGCGATTCACCCGCAAGGCGTCGGGCCAGTCGCCTTCGACGACCACCGCATCGAAACCTCTTTCGGCGATGAGCCTGCGCGTGATGTCGGCGCGCAGGGCATAGAACTCGTGCGTGCCGTGGCTGGCCTCGCCCAGCAGCACGATGCGCCCCTGCGCGATGAAGTCCAGCAGGTCGTCGGGCACCGTCTCTGGCTGCAGGGGGCGAAGCCGGGACGAGATCGCCTCCAGGAGGCGGCCCCGGTCATCCAGCGCAGCTTCGGGGACGGTCCGCACGGCTCAATCGCCCTCTGTGGCCTGGAAGCCCCGCGCCCGCGCGAGCAGCGCCTGCACTTCCTCGTCGGTGCATTGCGGGAACTGCTGGTAGAACAGGCTGACCGCCCGGAACGGCTCCGGAGTGGCCCCGAAGACCAGCTGGTCGACGCGCGGCCGCAGGCGCTTCTGGGCCTCGTGGGAGCCGACCGGGGCGGCCACGCAGATGCTCACGGGACCGAGCTTTCGCACCGCCTGCACCGCCGCGTCCATGGTGGCACCGGTGGCGACGCCATCGTCCACCAGGACGACCGTGCGTCCGGCCAGCGATGGAAGCGGCCGGCCGTCGCGGTAGGCCAGTTCCCGACGTTCAAGCTCTTCGGTCTCCTGGCGTACCACCGAAAGCAGTTCCTGCGGCCGCATCAGGCGCGCCGCGTCGGCATCCATGACCTGCACGCCGCCGCTGGCGATGGCGCCGACGGCGTACTCGGGGCTGTGGGGCAGGGCGACCTTGCGCACGACGAACACGTCGAGCGGCGCATGCAGGGCCTCGGCCACGGCGCAGCCGACCGGAACGCCCCCACGGGGCAGGGCCAGGACGATGAGCCGAGGAGCATCGGCCATCCACGCCAGTTCGCGTGCCAGCAGTTCCCCGGCCTGGCGGCGGTCGCGGAAGGGAAGATGGGCGTCCAGCGTCACGGCATCTTCAGGCCAGGGCTTCGGCGTGGAGCAGGTGGGCGTCGAACCAGTCGGCCGCCATCTCGCCGGCATGCTCGAGGACGCCGGGCTCCTCCAGGAGCGGCCCGCCGCCGGGGATCACCGCCAGGCTGCGCTCGCCGCGAAGGTGCTGGTAAGCGGCGTCGTTCAGCGCCACCTGCTGGCTGTCCCGACTTCCGGCCAGGAGGAGGGTGGGTGCCTTCACGGCGGTCAGCACCGCGGGTCCGGCCTGGTCCGGACGACCGCCGACAGAGACCACAGCCTGGACCTGGCCGCCCAGGCGCGCTGCGACGATCAGGGCCGGCGCGCTCCCGGCGGCGACACCGCACAGGCCGAGTGGGAGGGGGGCCAGCGAAGCCTCGGCCTGGACCCAGCCCACGACTTCCATCACGCGGCGGGTGAGCAGGCTGGTGTCGACCGGGTGCTTCCCCGTGGCGGCAGGTGACTGTTGCTCATCTGCAGTGAGCAGATCCAGCAGCAAGGCCGAGATGCCGCGGTCGTGCAACCGGGACGCCACGGTGCGGTCGTCCAGGCAGTGCCGGCCCTTGCCGCGGCCGTTAACGAAGAGGACCAGCGCCTGCGCACGTGCGGGCGCGACGAGCTCGCCCTGCAGCGTGCCTTCGGGCACGGGGATGCGCAGTTCGCGCATGGGGCGCAGTGGAAGCTGCATCGGCCACCTCCTTCGGGCGCATCTTGGACGGCGTCCCTTGCTGGCGCTGTCGGTGCGGGCGCCTTGGAGTGTAGGAGAGGATCGATGCGGGGGCAACGCACGGTATCCGTCATCCCGGCGTACGCGGGGATGACGAAGGGTACAGAGGGGGCGGCGGAGGTTGCGGGAATGACGCAGCGGAGGGCGTCAGCCGAGCTTCTTGACCATCACGATGCTGCGCCGGTCCCAGTTGTACTTGCGCTTGCGGGCCTCGGGCAGCCAGTCGGGGTCCACCTGCACGAAGCCTCGCTTGACGAACCAGTGCATGGTCCGGGTGGTCAGCACGAAGATGCTGTCCAGGCCCATGGCTCGGGCGCGCTGTTCGATGCGGCGCAGGACTTTCTCGCCGTCGCCTTGTCCCTGGCTCTGCGGCGATACGGTGAGCGCTGCCATTTCGGCGGTACGTGCCTCGGGATACGGGTAGAGCGCCGCGCACGCGAAGATCACGCCATCATGCTCGACGATGGTGTAGTTGGCGATGTCACGTTCGATTTCCGTGCGGTCGCGCTTGACGAGGGTGCCGTCGCGCTCGAAGGGTTCGATCAGCTGCAGGATGCCGCCGACGTCATCGGCCGTCGCCTCGCGCAGCTCCTCGAGTTTCTCGTCGATGACCATGGTGCCGATGCCATCGTGCACGTAGATCTCCAGGAGCAGCGAGCCGTCAACCGCGAAGGGCAGGATGTGGCTGCGCTCGACGCCGGCCTTGCAGGCCTTGACGCAGTGCTGCAGGTAGAAACCGACATCGGTGGGTTTCTGGGGGGGCGGCAGGCGGCGCAGGAGATGTTCCGCGGTCGCCAGGGGCAACTCGGTGTCGATCGGGTTGTCCTCGCCGGCGGGCGCATCGGGGTCGATCCGCACGCCGGGTACCTCGGTCAGGAACATCAGCTTGTCCGACTGCAGCGCAATGGCCACGCTGGTGGCCACTTCTTCCATGGTGAGGTTGAAGGCCTCGCCGGTCGGTGAGAAACCGAAAGGCGAGATCAGCACCATCGCGCCGAAGTCGAGCGTGCGCATGATCCCGGCCACGTCCACCTTGCGCACCACGCCGGAATGCTGGAAATCGACGCCGTCGACGATGCCCACCGGCCGCGCGGTGATGAAGTTGCCCGAAATCACCCGCACCGTCGAACCGGCCATGGGCGTGTTGGGCAATCCCTGGCTGAAGGCGGCCTCGATCTCGTAGCGCAGCTGGCCCGCGGCTTCCTGGGCGCAGTCGAGCGCGACTTCGTCGGTGATGCGGATGCCCTGGGCATAGCGCTCGGCATGCCCCTTGGCACGAAGCTGCTCGTTGACCTGCGGGCGGAAGCCGTGCACCAGCACGATCTTCACGCCCATGCTCTGGATCAGGGCCAGGTCCTGGGCGATGGTGGGCAGCTTGCCCGCCGCGATGGCCTCGCCGGCGATCCCCACCACGAAGGTCTTGCCCCGGTGCATGTGGATGTAGGGCGCCACCGAGCGGAACCAGGGCACGAAGGTGAAGT
>DAIMZU010000305.1:0-4394 GCA_036733845.1 Ramlibacter sp. | reverse complement strand
CCGAAGTACCGTCCAGCCGAGGGATCGCAGACGGTCGTTCGTGTCCGCGTCCCGTCGCTGGTTCGCTTCGATCTTCTCCCGCCAGAACTCCGCGTTCTGCTTCGGCCATGTGGCGTGTTCGGGGCAGCCGTGCCAGAAGCAACCATCGACGAAGACGGCGATCTTTCGACCGGGAAAGGCCACGTCCGCGACGCGACGGGGCTTTCTCAGCACCTCGTAGTCGATCCTGTAGCGCAGACCGATGCGGTACATCTCCCGCCGCAAAGCCACTTCCGCGCCCGTCCCTTTTTGCCGCACCTTCGCCATGCGGCGACTGGCATCGACTGATGAGGGTACGGGGCGAAGCATCGGGTAGCCCTCGTCAGTCCATCACCGAGCCGCGACCGACGCGAGGTGTTGATTGATGCTGCGAGCGATGGCGCGGCCGAGATCGACGGGAACCGCGTTGCCAATCAACCGCCCGAGCACCTTGAAACTCACCTCGCCGTCTTGCGGTATGAACGCGTAGTCGCGCGGAAAGCTCTGCAAGATCGCCGCTTCCCGCAGGGAAATGGCTCGATCCTGCTCGGGGTGGCCGAAGCGACCGTTGCCGAACCCGTAGCACTGGGTCGTCATCGTCGGGGCAGGTTTGTCCCATTCCATGCGTCCGTAAACGCCCGGATAGGTGCGCCCGCTTTCGGCGCGATGGCAATCGGCGATCAAGTCCTTAGGCCAGTCACGCCAAGTGCCACCGGGTTTGGAGACTTTGATTCGTTTGAGATTCTTCTCGGACAACGTCGAAGTGACGTGCAGTTTGTCCCCGGGCGCGGACTCTCCGGCACTGAGAGGCCGCAAATGGCCGATGGCCTGCTTCACAGTTTTCGGCTTCTCGTGGGTTGGCGCGATCATCTGAATGTCGCCATGCTTGGAGGCCAGCAGAACCATCCTTCGCCGCATTTGGGGGACGCCGTAACGGGAGCT
Organism: Ramlibacter sp.; assembly: GCA_036733845.1. Lineage (GTDB taxonomy): Bacteria > Pseudomonadota > Gammaproteobacteria > Burkholderiales > Burkholderiaceae_C > Ramlibacter. Next base: position 3,434 of record DAIMZU010000305.1, on the reverse strand, counting down.
GTCGACGACGTCGTACCAGACCTTGTAGCCGAGTCGCTCCAACGTATCCACGAAATCGTGGAACACCTCGTGCTTAGCGACGGTCGGCACGTTCTCCATGGTGATGACGTCCGGCATGGAGCCTTGGGCGAGGCGCGCAAACTGATAGAGCAAGCCCCACTTGCCATCCTTGCCATCCAACTCGTACCGCTGGGCATAGGTCGAAAAGGGCTGACAGGGCGCGCAACCAGCAAGGATCGTCAACTCTGCGTCACCGAACAGCCCATCGAGTTCATCGGTCGTAACCTTGCCGATGTCCCTCTCGAGGAATCGGGCAGCGCCATTGTTTGCCGTGTACGGGAATTGGCAAGCGGGATCGAGATCGATGCCCGCGACGACGGGCAGCCCCTCCAATTTGAAGCCGTGCGTCAGTCCACCCGCGCCGCAGAATAGGTCGACACAAGCAATATTTTTCTTCACGTCAATTCTCCTGTTTTCGTTTAGACCGCTGCATGAGGCGATCGAAACCGGCAGAAGCCAAGTCCTTCATTCCTTTTCTCGATCTTCGTTTTCCGCCGCGCCACCCGAGCGCACCCACTCGTCGATTTCCTCGGATTTGAATTTCCAGAGTCGGCCGATTCGATGGGCAGGCATGTTTCGCTTATTGATCCATGCATAAACGGTGTCCTTGCTTACGCCGAGGTATTCGGCGATCTCCTCGACCGACAACCAGCGATCAGTCATGTCACGACTTCCATCAAAAAGGTCGAACTTCTAGCTACTCGACATCATCGCACGAAACCGAGCCTTTCGTAACCCGATCGAGTTTGATTTGATTGGTTTTCATATGATTTCGTCCGATCTTGGCTTGACCGGCGAATACACGCCGCCGGCACGGCCTGGTTTGAAACGATGAGAGCTGTCAGGCGATCAGGGCGGCTTCGGCGCTGCGCCGGGCTACGAGGCCCGGTAGCACCTTGCCCCCACCGTAGACCCAGCGCCGCAGCTCCGTCCCGGCGGCAGGCCAGTCCCTCTGGTTCACCCGGCGTCGCAGGGTCGAGGTCTGCAAGCGCCCCGCGCCGAGGTTGAACGTGAAGTCCACGATGGCTGCAAGTCGCCCCTCCGGTTCGGTGACCAGCACCGGGCAGTAGCGCAACGTCGCCACCAGTGCTGTTTGCAGATCACGCGTCAGATAGATCTCGGCCGCCCCTTCGGTGATCGGCGGATGCGCCGCATCGCACAGGTGACCGTAGCCAATCGTCCAGAAGCCTGCCGGGCAGATGTAGGGAATGGCCGTGATTTCCGTGCCACGCTTTACCTTGCGCTCGAACCCCTCGAAGCGCTTGGCCAGTTCGATGGCCGTTTTCGGCACCGCGGTCACGGCCGCACCCGGTCGAACACGCGTCCCAGGAACCAGAAGTTCAGCACCCCAGCCCACAGCGCCTGATCGGCCTCCGTCCAGGCGTGCAGGATTGCCACGCCCCAGCCCGCGCCAGCGGTCACGGCGGCCGCGAACGCCGCCGTCTTGGCCGCGCAGTAGAGCGCCATGAACCAGTAGGTGATCACCGGTCTCACACTGACCGACAACGCATCGGCCCAGCGCACGCCGGAGCGCTGCCCCTGGGCGGCGACTGCCTCACGCAGCGTCTCGATGGCCCCAACATTCCACGTCGCATCCGCGCTTACACCGATCTCTGCCATCCGCTGCGCGCCACGCAGTTTCTCGAACTCCAGCGCCTTGTCCTGCATCGCCAGCTCGTGGCCTCGCTCGCCCTTGCGGTCGAGCCACTTGAGGATTTCGGGCGCGAGACGGAAGGCACCACCAAGGAGGCCACCAAGCAGTGTCTCGATCATTGGCCACCTCCCATCATCTTGAGCTTGATGGCAGCACCGACCAGCAGCGCGGCCAGGACACCGGTGGTGACGACCTTGATGGTGGTCTGCCACGCCGTGTGACGGGCGTCGCGCCACGCCTCCAGCAGATCGCGCAGTTCACGGATGTCCCGCGCGGCGTGGCCGTTTTCCAGGCCGAGATGGGCGAGGCAACGCTCGGCCCCACGTTCGGCGGCGCGGTCGAGCAGGTCGTCGAAGTCCTCTTTGCGCAGCAGGAGCATGTTCTCGACGAGCGCAGGCGGTTGTTGTTCGGGTTCGGTCATTGGCTTTCTCCAGAAATGCGAAACCCGCCTGATGCGTGAGCATCAGGCGGGCCTCAGGGTTGAATCAGTTGGGTTTCAGATCTCGATGATTTCCAGCGTCAGGCTGGGTGCGATGCCTTCGATGGCGTCGTCGCGCACGAACACCTTCTGGCCAATGGCCGCAGAGCCCCGCGCCTTGATTCGGCCGCCACCGGGCAATGCGACCGTGACCACACCGGAGCCGACGCCGATCACGGTGCCCGCCTGCAGCGGTGGATCGGGGATCAATTGGCGGAACTGCTCGTAGAGGTTATGCATGGCTCTGCACCCCCAAGGTCTGCCAGACCTCCGGCATTCCTGCCTCGACTTGCGTCGAGCGCACGATGCCCAGCCTCGTCACGCTGCCGTCCTGGTACTCGACGAACGCACCCGGCTCGATGATCCCCGTCTCGGCCAGCACCGGCAGGCGCAGGCTCACCTCGATCTGTTGCCCGGTATCAGCCAGAACCGAGATGCCTCGCTGGCGCGCCGCAGCGGCTTCGGTGATCAGCGCATCGACCACCATCGGGGCCAGCACATCCCCGGCAGTCCCTGCCCTGGTGACCTGACCCAGCACGCCGACATCCTGGCCGGACACGAACACGCGGTTGTAGGCGGGCTTCTCTACCCAGCGCAGCGACTCGCGGGCCACCGCATCGACGGGCAGCACGAAGTCTGGCGTGACCGTGTTCCACTCCCACGGTGCGACCGGATACCGGTGGCGCACGCGGATGCTCTGGTCGGACGGGTGCGGGATCAGGTAGCCCCCGGCGGCGCTGGCGATGGCGACCAGGGCTTCCATCCACGTGCCCTGCTGGGTGAGCACCCCGGCCGGGACGTTCCAGTCCGTCAGTCCCCAATCGATGTTCCAGCCCAGCGGGATGCCGTTGAGCGTAAGTACGTCGTCCATCAACTGCCGCGCCGTGCGCGCCTGCGGTTGCTGAAAGTTCATCACCGGCGCGTAGGGCGCGGCCAGCAAGGCGTTACGCCCTCTTCCTGAGATGCGGATGCTCGCGTCGCCGAACACCCGCTCGCGGCTGATGCTCTCAGCCAGCACGCGAAACGGCGTGCCGTTGACGCTGGCTACCAGTTCGACCGGGCCGCCGTTGCTTCCGGGGGCGACAAGAGCTTCTGCGGCGGCGGGCAGCAGCGCATCGAAGCCCCACGTCCAGGAGGCGGCATCGAGCGCCAGTGAAAGGCTGAACACTGGCACCGGCAGGCCATCGGGCAGCCGGTGCAGGGTCACGTTGTTGATCACGAAATACACCCTCCGAACGGGAA
>DAIMZU010000304.1:0-4401 GCA_036733845.1 Ramlibacter sp. | reverse complement strand
GTCCACCGGCCAGTCGCCAGGAACGACGCCTCCGGCATGGCCAGGCTCAGCCGGTTCAGGTGCCATTCGGGACGCCGGCCGGTGCGCGCGGCCGTGTTGGACGCCTCGATCTCGAGCCGTCCGAAGCGGCGCCCGCGCAGCTCGAAGTCGTCGATGACGACATCGAGCGTGGGCAGGGCCGACGGCTGCTGGCCCCCCAGCACGGCCTCCACCTGGCCCGCCGCCGTGGCCTCGATCGACAGGCGCGCAAGCCGGGCCACCAGGCGGCCGTCACCAGCGCCGGGGGGTGCGCGGTACTCGAGATAACCCTCGAGCTGGTCGGACTGCACGTTGCCCCGCCAGGTCAGGCCCTCGCGCGAGCCGCCGGCCACCACGTTGCGCAGGACCTGGCCCTGGGCGCTGAGTTCCTGCGCGCGGAGGGAGACCGCCGTTGGCAGGTAGGCCGTGCCGGGATCCGGGCCCGCGCCGCCTGCGGCGACCGCACTGCCCGCCGCACCCGGGACCGACGCCGGCGCCGCCAGCCGCGCGAGGGCCTGCTGCCAGGCGTCCAGGTCGAGGCGGCCCGCCTGCACGTTCGCTCGCACGCCCCGTTCGGGCAGCGATGCCGCCGTGCCCGGCCCGCCCAGCACGATGGCACCGCGCAGCACCTGCGGCTGCGCGCCACCGAGGTCGCGCTGGTACTGCAGCCAGGCGACGCGGCCGACCTCCAGCGTGATCTGGTCGCGCGGACGGGCGCCCTGCGGCATGGCCATCCAGTCGAAGCGCAGGGGCAGGGCAGACTCCGCGGGCTTGCCCAGGGGCTCCGGAAGGGCCACCGCCAGGCCCTGCAGGTTCGTCTGGACGGCGATGTCCACGCCCTGGGGGCGGACGCCCAGCGTCGCGGTGTAGGCGGCGGCACCCGTGGCCAGCGGCGCGAGTTGCGACACCAGCCCCAGCTCGCGCGCCTGGCGCAGGCCCTCCGCACTCGCCGTACCCTGCACCCGCAGGACCATGGGCGCCTCGGGCGAGCCCGCCGGCAGCGCGCGGCTGCCCCCTTCGATGCGCAGGTCGCCGCCGAGCGCCCGGGCCTGCACCCCCTGCAGGCTGAACCCCGCCTCCGTGAAGCCGACCGTACCGCGCACGCGTGCGAGCGCTGGGGTGTCGGGCAGCAGCTGGATGTCGTTGCCGGCAAGGACCACGCTGCCCTGCACACGGGAGCGATCCAGCTGTTCAAGCGGCAGCTGCAGCTTGAGCCTGACCTCGGCGGGACCGCTGCCCATGGCACGGGCCAGGGGCTGCTCGAGCTGATAGGCCACGGGCAGCGTGTTGAAGACCGACAGCGCCTCCGGGAGGGGACCGCGGATCGCGCCGCCCACCACGACCTGCGGTGCGTTCAGGTCCGCGATACCGGCGTCCGCCTGGAATGTCAGCCCGGTGCCGCCGGCGATCCGCCCCTGCGCGCCGACGACGCGCATCGCGTTGCCTTCGAACACCAGCTCGCCGGACACCCCGGTGAGCGCGGGCCAGCGGCCCTGCGGCGGGGCCCAGGGCACGTAGGCGTAGTGCGCATCGCGCACGCGTGCGCTGATGCGGAACTCGCCCTTGCGTGAGCCGGCGAACGGGAAGTCGCGCAGGTCGCCTCGCAGCCGCACCCGGCCCTCCGTCGCACGGCCGGCCACCACCGCGGCACGCACGTAGTCGCGGGTTTCGCTCCACACCGCCGTCGGCAGATAGCGCCAGACCCGCGCGCCCTCCGCCCGGTCGATGGCCAGCTGCAGGTCGAGCACGCCGGGAAGCCGCCCGCGGCCCGGCTCGCCGGTGCGCCAGCTCGCCTGCCCATGGGCCTGCACGTCGGGATTTGCGAGCGCCAGGTTGGACACCTCGACGGACCAGTCATCGCCGCTGCGCTTCCACTGCACCTCCGCGGCGAGCGTGTCCAGCGGCACGCGCGGCTCGTCCAGGATGCCGGGCAGCTCGACCGCGCCCCCACGCACCTGCAGGCGAACGCGGCCGCCCGCCTGGTCGAAGTCGAAGTCGCCGGACGCGCCGCGAAGTCCGGGAATGGGCTGCGCGGCCGCCACCGCCAGGCCGCTGACCCGCCCCCGCGCCTCATACGCCGTCGGGGCGTCGGCCGGTCCGCGCCAGCGCAGCTGGAGCTTGTCCACCGCCCCCTGGGGCGCATGGCGCGCCAGGGCCGCGCGCACGGGTTCGTGCAGCGGCAGGTGGCCGGCGATACGCGCCACGGCATCGAGTTCGATGCGGTCGGCGGTCAGGCGGCCCTGGGCCGGCGTGTTGCCCGCCGCCTGCGTCCAGAACAGCGCCAGGTTGCCTGCTGGCCATCGGCGGCCATCCGCCAGCACCACCTGCAGGTCGCGTGTCTCGATGTCGTAGGCCGCCCCGGGGGTCCACTTGCCCGACACGCGGCCGGAGACCGACCGCAGCGCCAGCGGCCGAAGTCCGGGGCCCAGGCGCAGGTCGGCCTGGCGCACGAGGACGTCGGCGGTACCACCGGTGATGCGGCCCCGGTCGACGTCGGCCCAGGCGCGCAGCGCGCCGCCGCCGCCCTGGATGTCGACGCCCAGGTCGACATGGGCGCGCAGCCGCGAGAGGTCGACGACGGCGAAATCGGCGTACAACTGGCCGACCCAGTCCTGCCATCGGCCGGGGTGGGTGGACAGCAGCGGCTGGCGAAACACGCCCTGCAGCGTGAATCGCCCGCCCCAGCCCTCGGGAGGGGTGGCGTCCAGCCGAAGTGCGTGCCTTCGAACGCCATTGCGGTTGACGAAATCGACCCCGGTCAGCTCCAGGGGCGGCGCCGGGCGCGTTTCGTCGGTCCAGCGGACGCGGCCGCCCAGCACCACCACCTCCTTCTGCCGGAAGAACCAGTCGGCCGCCCGCTCGTCGTCCCCGCCCCGGGAGATGTCCATCCCGGCCACGAACACGCGCCCGTCGGCCGCGCGCCGGAGGTCCACCTGCGGACCCTCGATGTACAGCTGCTCGAAACCGAGGTTCCACAGGGACCGCGGTGACAGCGCAACCACCACCCGGGCCAGGCGCAGGGCCTCGCGGGACTGCCCGTCGAGCAGCACCAGGTCGCGCAGCTCCACGGTGGGCACCAGACCCTCGCTGCGGGCCGACACCGCGCCGATGCGCACCGGTATCCCCAGCGCGCGCGTGGCCAGGGTTTCGATCTGGGGGCGAAGCTGGCCCACATTCGGCACAATCCAGCCATGCAGCGCGCCCCAGGCCAGCGCCAGCGCCAGCCAGGAGGCCACCAGGAGCCACCACAACGCGCTGGCAACGGCGGAGAGCGCCCGCAGCGGACGCGAAGGCAGCGGCGAATCGATCATGGAAACTCGGAATTGGCAGGAATTATGACCCTCGGTGCCGTCCCCGACCCGGCACCGGCCACAGAGAGCCCGCCCGCGAGCGGCCTTTGTGCGTCCACGGCCCCCGCATCCTCCGATTACTCCCGCTTTGCGCAACGGCTTCGGCGCCGTTACCGCGCCGAAGCCCGCCTGCTGCCGCCGGGCCCGCCCGACCGGGCGAGCCTGCGCACCGCCTACGATGCCCTGCGCGAGCGCGGCGAAGCCGTGGGCGCGGCGCTGCGCATCACCCGCCAGCTCGCCATGGAGCGGCTGCTGCAGCTCGATTGCGACGCCCAGGCGCCGCTGTCCACCGTCACCCGGTCCATGACCTGGCTGGCCGAGTTCGCCCTGGACCGCGCCTGCCAGGAGGCATTCGTCCAGCTGGACGCGCTGCACGGCATGCCCGTCACGCCCGAGGGCGCGCGCGCGCAGCTTTGGATCGTCGGCATGGGCAAGCTCGGCGCGCGCGAGCTCAATGTCTCCAGCGACATCGACCTGATCTACGTCTACGACCATGAGGGCGAGACCGCCGGCGTGGACGGGCGCGGCCGAATCTCCAATCACGAGTACTTCGCCAAGGCGGTCAAGCTCATCTATGGCCTGGTGGGCGACGTGACCGAGCACGGCTTCGTGTTCCGGGTCGACCTGGCCCTGCGGCCCAACGGAAACTCCGGCCCGCCCGTGCTGTCGCAGGACGCGCTGGAAGAGTATTTCCTGGTGCAGGGACGCGAGTGGGAGCGCTTTGCCTGGCTCAAGAGCCGCGTCGTGGCGCCCCGCTCGGTCATCGAGGACGGCAGCGCCCAGGCGCTGCGCTCGACGGTGCTGCCCTTCGTGTTCCGGCGCTACCTGGACTACAACGTGTTCGAGTCGCTGCGCGACCTGCACCGCCAGATCCGCGAGCATGCCGCCCGGCGCGCCGCCGGCCGTCCAGAGCGCGCGAACGACGTCAAGATCTCGCGCGGCGGCATCCGCGAAATCGAGTTCACCGTGCAACTGCTCCAGGTGGTGCGCGGCGGGCAGTTCCCCGAGTTGCGCACCCGCCCCACCCTCGACG
>DAIMZU010000303.1:0-4404 GCA_036733845.1 Ramlibacter sp. | reverse complement strand
TCCTCGACGAGGTCGAGCGCGAACTGGGCATGCCCTGCGTTCCCATGACCTGGCCGGTGGGCAAGGGCAAGCTGTTCGGCGGCATCATGAACCTGCGCACGCAGGCCATGACGGTGTTCGAGTCTGGCAGCGAACGCCGTCCCCAGGACTTCGAGACCCTCCCGCTGTCCGACAGCGCCGCGCTGCAGGCGCGCTTCGGCGCCGAGTACGACGCCGCGGCCGACAGCATGGAGCTGGCGACCGGCGCCTCGCCCGCCTGGGACCACGCCGCCTTCCTCGCCGGCCGCCAGACGCCGGTGTTCTTCGGCTCCGGCGTGAACAACTTCGGGGTGAAGGAGGTGCTGGATGCGCTGGTGGACCTCGCCCCCGCGCCCCAGCCCCGCCGCAGCTCGTTGCTGGTCAACCGGCAGCCGGTCGAAAAGGTGGTGCAACCGGAAGACCCCGCCTTCTCCGGCGTGGTGTTCAAGGTGCAGGCCAACATGGACGCGAACCACCGCGACCGCATCGCCTTCGTGCGCATGGCCTCGGGCCGCTACACCCCCGGCATGAAGCTCAAGGTGCAGCGCACGGGCAAGGAGCTGCGCCCGACCTCTGTCGTGACCTTCCTGTCGCAGCGGCGCGAAGCCGTCGACGAGGCCTATGCCGGCGACATCATCGGCTTCACCACGCACGGGGGCGTCCAGCTCGGCGACACCATCACCGACGGCGCGAACCTGCAGTTCACCGGCCTGCCCTTCTTCGCGCCCGAGCTGTTCATGACCGTGCTACTGCGCAATCCGCTGCGCACCAAGCAGTTGCAGCAAGGCCTGGCCCAGCTGGGGGAGGAAGGCGCGATCCAGGTGTTCCGCCCGCAGGCCGGTGGCGCCATGCTGCTGGGCGCCGTCGGGCAGCTTCAGTTCGAGGTGGTCCAGCATCGCCTGCTGGCCGAATACGACGCCGACATCCGGCTCGAAGGCTGCCAGTACACCGGTGCGCGCTGGATCACCGCCGACACGCCCGCGGAGCTTCGCGCCTTCACCGATGCCTATCCGCAGCGCATGGCCCTCGATGCGGCGGATGCGCTGGCCTTCCTGTGTACGTCCCCCTACGACGTGCGGCTCGCGCAGGAAAGATTCCCCAAAATCCACTTCCACCTGTTGCGTGAACACGCAGGTTTACAACTGCAGGGCTGAACGCTGTTGAGCTAATCGCTCATCCATAACAAAATGCTGAGCTCAACCCGAGCTCAGCGTGACGCGTTTTCCGACCTCTTCCCCAGCCGCCTTCGCGCGCGCATGGGCCCGCGCCGCGAGCCTTGGGCTCGCCCTGCTTGCCGCCGGCTGCGGTGGCGGCGGCGGTGGCAACGAGGTAGTGACCGCCTCCACCGCTTCCCAACTGGCGCCTTCGGTCACCCTGGCGAACGTCTGCACCCTCGAGGGCGAGCAGCGGTTCACCCGCAGCTACATGGACGAAGCCTACCTGTGGTGGCACAGGATCGCCGAGGTCGACACCCAGGCGCATGGCTCGGTGGACTCGTACTTCCGCGCCCTGCTGGTGCGCGACCCCGACGCGGCGGGGCGGCCGACCGACCGCTTCAGCACCGTCCTGACCGCGGCCGCTGCCGATGCCATGCTGGGCGCCAGCGCCGACCCCCTGGCCAACGTGCTGGCCAGCGGCCACGACGCGGTCCCGCTGGTCAGCACCCTGGCCAGCGACGGCGGCCGGAAAATCGGCTACGTGCTGTTCAACCGCCACGCGCGGGGTGCACAGGACCCGCTGATCCAGGCTTTCGAGGCGCTCCAGGGCGCCGGCATCCAGGATCTGGTGCTGGACCTGCGCAACAACCCCGGCGGCTACCTCTACGTGGCCCAGACCTTGGCGTCGATGGTGGCGGGCCCCCAGCATGCGGGGCAGGTGTTCGAGGAGTTGCGCTACAACGCCAAGCGGCGTGCGCCCCCCTCGGGAACGCTGCGGTTCACCAACAGCGCACCCCGCGGCGAGGCCACCTACGCTGCCGGGCACCCGCTGCCGCAACTGGACCTTCCGCGCGTGTACGTGCTGGCCAGCGGCATGACCTGCTCGGCCAGCGAGTCGGTGGTCAACGGCCTGCGCGGCGTCGGCATCGAGGTGATCCTCGTCGGCGGCACCACCTGCGGCAAGCCCTACGGATTCCACCGCAAGGACAACTGCGGCAAGTCCTACTTCGCCATCGAGTTCCAGGGCCACAACGCGCAGGGCTTCGGCGACTACGCGGCGGGCTTCGCGCCCACCTGCCCGGTCCAGGAAAGTCCGCTCGCCGCCCTCGGCAGCCGCACCGAGCCGCTGCTGGCGGCGGCACTGCAGCACATCGACAGCGGCCGGTGCCCCGTGCAGGCCCGGTCGACGGCGTCGCCTTCGACGCGCAGTGCCGATCCGGCGGCGGGGCTGTTCGGGCGGCTTTTGACCCCGTGAGGGGCGCGGGCACAATCGTGCCTCCATGCTTCCCCTGACCCACTGGCCGCACGCGGCCCGCGCCGGCCTGGCCGGCGTCCTCACCGACATCGATGACACCCTCACGACGGACGGTGCGGCCACGCCGGCCGTGCTGTCGGCGATCGCGCGGCTGCGGCAGTCGGATCTGCACGTGATCGCCGTCACGGGCCGGCCGGCCGGCTGGAGCGAACCTTTTGCGCTCGCCTGGCCGGTCGAGGCCATCGTCGCGGAGAACGGCGCGGTCGCCCTGGTGGCGGACGGTGCCGGCGGGCTGCGCAAGCTCTACCAGCAGGACGCCGCCACCCGCGCGCGCAATTTCGCGCACATGCAGCAGGTCGCCGCCCGCATCCTGCGCGAGGTGCCGGGGGCCACGCTGGCCCGCGACAGTGCCGGCCGCGAGACGGACATCGCCATCGACCACAGCGAGTACAGCCATTTGCCCCAGGCGCGGATTGACGAGGTGGTCGCGATCATGCGCGCCGAGGGCATGAACGCCACGGTGAGTTCCATCCACGTCAACGGCTGGTTCGGCGAGCACGACAAGCTCGACGGCGCGCGCTGGATCCTGCGAACGCTGCTGGGGCGGACCCTCGACGACGAAATCGCCCGCTGGGCCTACGTGGGCGACTCCACCAACGACGAGCGGATGTTCGCGCACTTCCCGCACGCGATCGGCGTGGCGAACATCCGGCGCTTCCTGCCGATGCTGCGGCACCGGCCGGCCTACGTCACCGAGTCCGAGCGCGGCGAAGGCTTCGCCGAGGTGGCGCAGGCGATCCTGCAGGCGCGCGGCCGCTGAGCGCGGGGGCGGCGGCTGCCTCAGGCGGTCCGAAGCGACGCATGGTGCCGGCAGGCATCGGCAAAGGCCTCCAGCGTGCGCGCATAGAACGGATCGCTCGCATGCCGCCACTCCGGGTGCCACTGCACCCCGATGGCGAATGAGCGGCTGCCCTCGAAGCGCACGCCTTCGACCAGGCCATCGGGCGCGAAGGCCTCGGCGACCAGGCCCGTGCCGAGGCGGCGGATGCCCTGGCCGTGCAGCGAGTTGACCTGCGCGGTGGTCCCGCCCGCCCACTTGGCGAAGGGGCTGCCCTCGGCCAGCAGCACTTCATGGCGGTGCGCAAACTGCACTTCCAGCGGCTCGGTGGCGGACTCGCGATGGTCCAGCAGGCCTTCCTGCGCATGGACCTGCTGGTAAAGGCTGCCCCCCAGGGCCACGTTCATCTCCTGCAGTCCGCGGCACACCCCGAACAGCGGCACGCCGGCATCGATGGCCGCGCGCACCAGCCGCATGGTCAGGGCGTCACGTCGCGGATCGAGCAGGTCGGTCTCGAGGGCCGTCGCACCGTAGTGCGTGGCTTCGACATTGGAGGGCGAACCGGTCAGGAGCACCCCGTCGACGATGGGCAGCAGGTCGTCCACGTCGGCGGCATCGGCCAGCGGGAACAGGACCGGCTGCAGGCCCAGGTCGTCGACCGCGCTGGCGTAGCGGTCGGCCAGGACGATGTAGCCGCCCGGGTCGGACAGGTCGAGGTTGCGGTGGCAGGCGGGCAGCCACACGAGCGGCTTGACAGCGGTTCGGGCCATGGCGCATCTTGCGCCAGCAGCCGCCCTGCCGGCAAGGCAGGCGGCTGCGACGGCGCCCGTCGGAAAACGCCGGGTCCGGCGGATCAGCTGCGCTCGAGCACCGGCGCGAGGGCCTGTCCGGTGTGGGTGCCCAGCCGCACCAGCTCTTCGGGCGGGCCGCTCGCGACCACCCGGCCGCCGGCGCCGCCGCCCTCCGGACCGAGGTCGACGATCCAGTCGGCCTCGGCGATGAGGTCCAGGTCGTGCTCGATCACCAGCACGCTGTGGCCGCCATCCACGAGCCGGTGCAGCACCCGGATGAGCTTTTCGACATCGGCCATGTGCAGGCCCACGGTGGGCTCGTCCAGGACGTACAGGGTGTGCGGC
>DAIMZU010000302.1:0-4418 GCA_036733845.1 Ramlibacter sp. | reverse complement strand
CGAGCCTTTCGCCGGCATCGACCCGATCGCCGTGATCGAGATCCAGCGCATCATCAGCTTCCTCAAGTCGCGTGGCATCGGCGTGCTGATCACCGACCACAACGTGCGCGAAACCCTGGGCATCTGCGACCACGCCTACATCATCAGCGAAGGGCGGGTGCTGGCCATGGGCACGCCCAACCAGATCGTCAACGACCCCGAAGTGCGCCGCGTCTACCTCGGCGAGCACTTCCGCATGTGAGACCGCCGCCGCCGCCATGAAGCAGGGCCTGTCCCTCCGCGTCTCGCAGCATCTCGCACTGACGCCGCAACTGCAGCAGTCGATCCGGCTGTTGCAGCTGTCCACGCTCGAGCTGTCGCAGGAAGTCGAGCAGATGCTCGATGACAACCCTTTTCTCGAAGTCGCCCAGGACGAGGCCCCACGAGAGGAGTTCGGGCTCGCCCGTGCGGATGCCCCTGCCGATGGCGAATCCGACGGCGGTGCCGACCCGGACGGCGACCCGGTGGTCGACCTGGCGCCGGCCGACTGGGAGGGCGATGGCAGCAGCGGACTGTCCGCGGACGACAGCGAGTGGGGCGGCGACGCCCCCGCCCGCGGCAACGGCAGCGAGGGCGACGAGGCCGACGCGATCGAACTGGCCCGCGGCGGCGAGTCGCTGCAGGACCACCTGCACCGGCAGTGCCTGTCGCTGCGCCTGATGCCCGAAGACGCCGCGGCGCTTCGCTTCCTGATCGAGTCGCTCAACGAGGATGGCTGGCTCGAGGACCCGATCGAAGCGCTGGCCGAGTCGCTGGGACCCGCCGACCTGGCGGAGTACGAGGACCTGGTCCAGCATTTCCAGGTCGCCCTGAACCTGCTGCACAGCCTCGAGCCCGTCGGGGTGGGCGCGCGCAACCTGGCCGAATGCCTGTCGCTGCAGCTGCGCTCGCGCCTGCAGGACAGTCCGGGCGATGCGGTGGCGCAGGCGGCGCTGGCCATCTGTGCGCAGCCCCTCGAACTGCTGGCAAGGCGCGATTTTCGCCGGCTCGCGCAGCTCACCTGCGAGCCCGAGCCGCGCCTGCGCGCCGCCGTGGCCCTCATCGGCACGCTCGAGCCCAAGCCCGGCCGTCGCTTCGCCGACGCCGAGCGGCACATCATCGTGCCCGACGTGATCGTCACCCGCGCCGGCAAGCCGGGCCAGCCGCGCTTTCGCGTGCAGCTCAACCCCGACGTCATGCCGCGGCTGCGCGTCCACGACGTCTACACCAGTGCCTTGCGCGCGCACCGCGGCGAGGGCCACCAGGCGCTGCAGCAGCGGCTGCAGGAAGCCCGCTGGTTCATCAAGAACATCCAGCAGCGATTCGACACGATTCTTCGTGTGTCCAACGCGATCGTCGAGCGCCAGAAGAACTTCTTCGTGCATGGTGAACTGGCCATGCGCCCCTTGGTGCTGCGCGAGATCGCCGACGAACTCGGTCTGCACGAGTCAACCATCTCGCGCGTCACCACGGCCAAGTACATGAGCACGCCCCATGGCACCTTCGAGCTCAAGTACTTCTTCGGCTCGGCACTGGGCACGGAGACGGGCGGCAACGCGTCCAGCACGGCGGTGCGGGCCCTGATCCGCCAGTTCGTGGCCAGCGAGAGCAGCGCCAGGCCCTTGTCGGACAGCCAGATCAGCGACATGCTGCGCGAGCAGGGCATCGAATGTGCGCGCCGCACGGTCGCCAAGTACCGCGAAGCCCTGCGCATCGCCCCCGCCAACCTTCGCAAAGCCCTCTAGTCCCGTGAACGAACTCCAGCTCTTCCTGCCCTGTGCGGCAGGTGTCGAAGACTTCCTGGCCCACGAGGTGCATGGCCTGACCGGGCTGTCCGGCGACCACCTGCTGGTCGGGCGGGGCGGCGTCGAAGTGCGTGCGCCGTGGCGCGATGCGCTGCGGCTCAACCTGCACAGCCGCCTCGCCCAGCGCGTGCTGGTGCAGCTGGCCGAGCACCCGTATCGATCCGAGGACGACCTGTACGAGGCCGCCGGCTCGATCGCCTGGGAAGCCTGGTTCCAGCCCCGGCAGACCTTCAAGGTCGAGGTCACGGCGCGCACGAGCCCGCTCAAGAGCCTGAATTTCGCGACCCTGCGCATCAAGGACGCCATCGCCGACCGCTTCCGCGACCGCGCGGGCGCACGCCCCAGCGTCGACACCCAGCATCCGCAGGTGCGCATCTACGCCCACCTGACGGCCACTCACTGCCTGCTGTCGATCGACACCTCCGGCGAGCCGCTGTTCAAGCGTGGCTGGCGCGAGGACAAAGGCGAGGCGCCGCTCAAGGAAACCCTGGCCGCGGCCATGATCGCGGCCAGCGGCTGGGACGCGAGCGTTCCGCTGTACGACCCCTGCTGCGGCAGCGGCACCATCGCGATCGAGGCGGCGCAGGTCGCCTGCCGCATCGCCCCCGGACTGCAGCGGCGATTCGGCTTCGAGCGCCTGCTGCCCTTCCAGGCCCACGTGTGGGAGGCGCTGCGCGAGGAAGCCGCGCAGATGCGCCGTCCCGCGCCCGCGCCCATCTTCGGCAGTGACGTCGCCTTTCGGATGGTCGACTTCGCGGCGCGCAACGCCGAGCGGGCGGGGGTGGCCGATGCGGTGCAGCTTCGCGGCGGAGACGCGCTGCAGCGCATGCCGCCCACCGACACCCCCGGCGTGCTGCTGGTGAACCCACCCTACGGCGAGCGGATCGAGGCGGCCGGGGTCGCCGGCCGCGGCCGCGGAGGCCGCGAGCAGGCCCAGCAGGCGCAGGCCGGCGACTTCTTCGAGCAGCTTGCGTCGCACTGGAAGCGCCACTATGCGGGATGGACCGCGTGGGTGCTCACGCCCGACCTCAAGCTGCCCGGGCGCATGCGCCTGAAGGAATCACGGCGCGTGCCGATGTGGAACGGCCCGATCGAATGCCGGCTCTTCCGCTTCGACATGGTTTCCGGCTCCGCCCGCGCCCGCCAACGCCCCGACGAGGACACGCCATGACCGACGAGACCCCCACCGACCCCGCCATCGCCACCGCCACGCCGCTGGGGCCGGACGATTTCGACGCCCAGGACGCCGTGCTCGACCAGCTTCGGGAGGTCGACGAGCTCATCCCCGACTGGGAGTACTGCGAGGGCTTCCTGGCCGGCCTGGTCTGCACCCGCCGCGCCATCGAGCCGGAGGCCTACTGGCCGGCGCTGCTGGGTGCGTCATTCCGTCCGATGGAGCACATGGAATTCGTCTGGCGCTGGAAGCGGCGCTGGGCGGAGGTCGAAGCCGCGCTCGACGCGGAGGTCGACACCCTGGAAGACGAGCGGTCCTACGCGCCCGAAGTGCTGGACATCCGCGGCGCGGTGCTGGCCATGCCCGAAGCCGAGCGCGCGGACACCGACATCCAGCTGCTGCCCTCATTCGCCGAGAACTGGGCGCACGGATTCCTGCACTGCATCGACGCATTTGCCGAAGACTGGGCGCCGCCGCGAGACAAGGAAGCCGCTGCGCTGGTGCGCGACGCGATCGAGGTGATCGAGGACCTGGCGACGCCGGATACGGCGCCCCCTGCGGTCTCCATGCACACCGAGGACGGCCCGCCCAGCGTCAGCGAAGACCGGCTGGATGCGTTCGGCGAGGCGCTGTGGGCCGTCTACGACCTTCGCAGTTTCTGGAAAAGCCTGGGGCCGCGCACGGAGGCCATCCGCAAGCCGGCCCAGCCGGGCCGCAACGACCCCTGCCCCTGCGGAAGCGGCAAGAAGTTCAAGAAATGCCACGGGGCGTGAACGAATCCGCCCGGGCCTGCGGCCAGTAGGTCGTGAAGACCTTGGGCAGCCCGGCCAGGCGGTCCGCCGCCAGCACGCCCGGCTCGACCTGAGGCAGCAGGTTGGACAGCAGGCGGACCTCGGTGCTCGAGACGCGGCGCACGATGTGGTGCGCGGTGATCTCGCCCGGGTGCCTCAGGCCGGCGCATTGCACCAGCTCCTTCAGCGCCTCGAGCGTCGCCTGGTGGAAGTTGAAGACGCGCTGCGCCTTGTCGGGCACCACCAGCGCCCGCTGCCGCCAGGGGTCCTGCGTGGTCACGCCCGTGGGGCACCGGCCGCTGTGGCAGGTCTGCGCCTGGATGCAGCCCAGGGCCATCATGAAGCCGCGTGCCGCATTGCACCAGTCGGCGCCCAGCGCCATGGCGCGCGCGATGTCGAAGGCGCTGATCACCTTGCCCGCGCAGCCGATGCGGATGCGCGGACGCAGTCCTGCGCCCACCAGCGTGTTGTGGACCAGCAGCAGCCCCTCCTGCAGGGGCGCGCCCACGTGGTCGGCGAACTCCACCGGCGCGGCGCCGGTGCCGCCCTCGCTGCCGTCCACGGCGATGAAATCGGGCGTGGTGCCGGTCTCGAGCATGGCCTTGACCAGGCTGAACCACTCCCAGGGAT
>DAIMZU010000301.1:0-4426 GCA_036733845.1 Ramlibacter sp. | reverse complement strand
TCATCAGCTACATCCGCCGCAACTACGGCATGCTGATCGGCGAGCCCACCGCCGAGTCCATCAAGAAGAACATCGGCTCGGCCTTCCCGGGCAGCGAAGTCAAGGAGATCGAGGTCAAGGGCCGCAACCTCTCCGAGGGCGTGCCCCGCTCCTTCACCATCTCGTCCAACGAGATCCTCGAGGCCCTGACCGACCCGCTGAACAACATCGTCTCCGCGGTCAAGAACGCGCTCGAGAGCACGCCGCCCGAACTGGGCGCGGACATCGCCGAGCGCGGCATGATGCTCACCGGCGGCGGCGCGCTGCTGCGCGACCTCGACCGCCTGCTCGCCGAAGAAACCGGCCTGCCGGTGCTCGTGGCCGAGGACCCGCTGACCTGCGTCGTGCGCGGCTGCGGCATCGCGCTCGAGCGCATGGAACGCCTGGGCTCCATCTTCACCAGCGAGTGACCCCGAGCCTGCCTGCCTTGCGGCAGGCAGGGCCCACACCATGCCGCTGGGCACCCTCGATCGCACGCCCCCGCCTTTCTTCAAGCAGGGCCCGTCGGCCCTGTCGAAGCTGATGGTGTGCAGCGCGCTGGCCTTGTTCCTGATGGTCGCCGATGCGCGTTTTCGCATCACGCAGCCGCTGCGCGCAGCCGTTTCCACCGTGCTCTACCCGATCCAGTGGGCGGCGCTGCAACCGGTGCTTGCCGTCAGGCAGGGGGCGGGGTACCTGCAGTCGCTCGCGAGCGCGCAGGCCGCCGAATCGCAGGCCCGGCAGGCGCTGGCCGCCCAGGCGCAGCGTGCGCTCCAGGTGGAGCAGCTCGAGCAGGAGAACGCCCGCCTGCGCCAGTTGCTCGAGCTTCGCACCCGGCTGGCCGCGCCGGCGGCGGCGGCCCAGGTGCTGTATGAAGCGGCCGACCCCTACACGCGCAAGGTGATCATCGACAAGGGCCGCACCCAGGGCATCGAGGCGGGGTCGCCGGTGATCGACGAATCGGGCGTGCTGGGGCAGGTCACCCGCGTGCATGCCCTGGTCAGCGAGGTCACCCTGGTCACCGACCCCGACCAGGCCATTCCAGTCCTGAACGTGCGCACCAGCGTGCGCAGCGTGGTTTATGGCGATCCCTCGGGCCTGCACGGTGGAACCCTGGAACTGCGGTTCCTGCCGGCCAATGCCGACATCGAGGTCGGCGACCTGCTCACCACCAGCGGGGTCGACGGCGTGTACCCGCCGGGGCTGCCCGTCGCACGCGTGACCCATGTCGAACGGCGCTCCGACTCGGCATTCGCGCGGGTCCATGGCAGCCCCGTGGCGGCCGCCCACGGCGCACGCCATGTCATGGTGCTCGCGCCAGTGGCGGCGCAACTGCCGCCCCGGCCACCCGCCGACGATGCACCCGGCCGACGGGGGGTGCGCCGATGATCATGCGACCGGGCCAGCAGTTGCTGCTGCCGGCCAACCCCTTGTTCATCTGGGGCAGCCTGCTGGTCGCCATGCTGATCAGCATGCTTCCGCTCGGACGCCAACCCTGGCTCCCGGACCTGCTCGCGCTCGTGCTGGTGTTCTGGTCCGTGCACCAGCCGCTGCGCGTGGGCGTGGTCACGGCGTTCGCCTTCGGCCTGGCGATGGACGTGCACCAGACCGCCTTGCTGGGGCAGCATGCGCTGTCCTACACGATCCTGAGCTACTTCGCCATCACGATCCACCGGCGGCTGCTGTGGTTCTCGGTGCCCTCGCAGGCGATGCAGGTGCTCCCGCTTTTCGCCGCCGCACACGCGATCGAGCTCGCGTTGCGCATCCTGGCGGGAGGGACCTTCCCCGGGCTGACCGTCCTGCTCGCGCCCGTGATCGAATCCCTGCTCTGGCCACTGATCAGCATCCTGCTGCTCGCCCCGCAGCGCAGGGCACCGGATCCGGACGAAAATAGGCCGCTCTGACGCCCGGCTCCTCGCCCTGCCGACTGGCCGCCCCGCCCGCTCCACCAACCGCCCCGGCACCCGTGACCGAACTGCGCAACATCGAAGCCGACCTCTCGCGATTCCGCGCGCGGGTGCTCGTGGCCAGCACGGTCGTGCTGGCCTGCTTCCTGCTGCTGGCGGCGCGCCTGGTCTGGCTACAGGTGGTGCGCCATGACGAACTGCGCGAGCGCGCCGAAAGCAACCGCACGGCCGTGGTTCCTGTGGTGCCCAACCGCGGGCTGATCCTGGACCGCAACGGCATCGTCCTGGCGAACAATTTTTCGGCGTTCACGCTCGAGATCACCCCCTCGCGGCTGTCCGCGCCGCTGGACGAGACCCTGGACGCCCTCTCGGGCGTGGTCGACATCCAGCCCCGCGACCGCCGCCGCCTGCGCAAGCTGATGGAAGAAACGCGCAGCTTCGAATCGCTGCCGATCCGCACCAAGCTGTCCGACGAGGAAGTGGCGCGCTTCACCGCGCAGCGCTACCGTTTTCCCGGCGTGGACATCCGCGCCCGGCTGTTCCGTAACTACCCCTGGGGTGAACTGGGCAGCCATGTCATCGGATACATCGGCCGCATCAACCAGTCCGAGAAGCGGCAGATCGCCGACTGGCCCGAGGAAGACCAGGCCAACTACCGGGGCACCGAGTACATCGGCAAGCTCGGCGTCGAGCAGAGCCTGGAGCGCCAGCTTCACGGCACGACCGGCGTGGAGGAGATCGAAACCTCCGCCGGGGGCCGGGCCGTGCGCAAGCTGGCCAGCCTGCCGGCCACGCCAGGCAGCACCGTGAAGCTGTCGCTGGACATCCGCCTGCAGCACCTGGTGGAACAGATGTTCGGCGATCGCCGCGGGGCGCTGGTCGCGCTGGACCCGCGCAACGGCGAAGTGCTGGCGGTGGTGTCCAAGCCGACCTTCGATCCCAACCTGTTCGTCGATGGCATTGACCATGAAAACTGGCAGGCGCTGAACGAGTCGCTGGACAAGCCGCTGCTCAACCGCGCGCTGCGCGGCACCTATCCGCCCGGCTCCACCTACAAGCCCTTCATGGCCCTTGCGGCCCTGGAGACCGGCAAGCGCACCGCGGGGCAGATCACCCAGGACAACGGCTCCTGGACCTTCGGTGGTCACGTCTTCCGCAGCCATGGCGACCACGGGCTCGGCCCGGTCGACCTGCACGTGAGCATCGTCAAGTCGAGCAACGTGTACTACTACGCCCTGGCCAACGACATGGGCGTGGACCTGATGCACGACTTCATGAAGCCGCTGGGCTTCGGTCAGTTGACGGGCATCGACATTCCGGGTGAAGTCCGAGGCATCCTTCCCAGCCAGGAATGGAAGCGCAACTACTTCAAGCGGCCCGAACAGAAGAAGTGGTTCGCGGGCGAGACGATCTCGCTGGGGATCGGGCAGGGCTACAACAGCTTCACCATGCTGCAACTGGCGCAGGCCACCGCCACCTTGGTCAACGGAGGCACGCGCCACCGGCCGCGCCTGGTGCTGGCCACGCAGGATCCGGTCACGCGCGAGGTCGAAGCGGTGCCGGCCGAGCCTGGGGTGAACCTGGGCTACAAACCCCAGAACGTCGAGGCCGTGCGCCGCGCCATGGTGGCTGTGACGCAGGGTGGCACCTCCACCCGGGTCTTCGCGGGCACCCCTTATCTTTCAGGGGGCAAAACGGGCACCGCGCAGGCGGTCGGCATCGGCCAGAAGCAGAAGTACGACGCAAGCAAGCTGGCCGAACACCAGCGCGACCACTCGCTCTACATGGCTTTCGCGCCAGCCGAGGACCCGAAGATCGCCGTGGCGGTGATTGTCGAGAACGCCGGGTTCGGCTCGGCCGCCGCCGCGCCGATCGCACGCCGGGTGTTCGACTACTGGCTGCTGGACCAGTATCCGAGCGAGGACGACCTGGCCGCTGTCCGTCGGGGCCAGGCCGGTGCGCCGATCGGGTCACCTCGCAGGGCGGTCGACGTGGCGTGGCCGCCACTACCTGCTGCCGTGTCCAGTCG
This sequence comes from Ramlibacter sp., assembly GCA_036733845.1. GTDB lineage: Bacteria > Pseudomonadota > Gammaproteobacteria > Burkholderiales > Burkholderiaceae_C > Ramlibacter. Next base: position 472 of record DAIMZU010000301.1, on the reverse strand, counting down.
CGGCCCCGAGGCCGTTCAATAGAGGCGCACCGATCCGGCATTCGGGTGGGTCTCCCCGGTACCGTTCGGGTCGGGATCGCCCGCCGCGCCGACAGCAAGGAGTGCGCCATCGCGCGAGAGCGCCACCGCGCTGCCAAATTGCTGCCGCCCCGGATCAGGGGGCTTGATGTAGGCGCCCCGCAGCCACTGACCGCCTTGCCGGCGGAACATCTCGACCGCCCCGCGGTCGGCCGAAGCCCAACCGTCCTGCGAGGGGTGGGGCTGCAGCCCACTGCCTGCGCCCGTGTCGTACGGTGAGCCGACTGCAAGCAAGTGGCCGTCGCCAGATAGCGCCAGCTCCTGGCCGAAGTAAATGCCTTCCGTGGGAACGGCGCCCTTGAAGTACGCCTCCTCGGCCCAGGTGGTGCCAGCGCGGCGGAACACATGGACGGCCCCCACATCTTCATGCTCGCTCAGCGGCGCCTGCCCAGAC
>DAIMZU010000300.1:0-4448 GCA_036733845.1 Ramlibacter sp. | reverse complement strand
GTCCTTCCACAGACCGCGACGGGGACCCTCGAGCTCGACAACCAGGCTCTTGCCAGGCGAGCCGTCGGCGTCGCCCACATAGAACTTGCCGCCCCGGATGCGGCCTTGCGGGAACAGGTAGTGCAAGACCGCTTCCAGCCGATCCAGCAGGCCGGTGCGCAGTGCGTCGGTGTCACTGATCAGATCCTCGCGCGGTTCGGCGGCGTCGTTGAAGTCCAGCCACACGATGTTGTTGCCCATCACGTCGCACTCCAGCACCGGTCCTGCCAAGAGCAGAACTTGCACTCGACGTGGGTCGGTGTGGTGGCGTGGCGCGGCAGCAGCTCACCAGACTCGGATGCCGAGATCACCCGGACAGCCCGATCCGACATGCGCTGCGCCAGTCCACCGTCAAACGGCACCAGCTCGAACCAGATCTCCTGGGAATCCTTGTTGATGGCAGTGAACAGCGCAGGATTGCGAGAGATGCCCGGAACCGTCGCTTCCATGTAGGCCTGGTAGATCGCCATCTGCGCGGCGTAAACGGGCTTGGAACGAGCGACACCGTACTTGACCGTGTCGCGCCAGGACTTGTCGTTCATGGTCTTGCATTCCCACAACGACGGGCACTGGAGCCCGAGATCACTGGGGGCGGCGTTGATCACGCCATCAACATGGCCCTGGATGCGACCGCCCGCCACTGAGAAGCCAAACTGGCCGCCGTTGGCTTTGCGCGTGTACAGGTCGAACCCAGCCAAGCGCAGCCAGCGAATGGAGACGTCTTCAAGGGCATGCCCCACTTCGAAGACACGCAGGATGCGGCCTGGGATCTCTCGACCAGGATCAACCGGGTTTCTCAGGTACTCGTACTGGAGCGCCCGCTCACAGGCGACACCGAGCCTCGACGCACCGAGGTAGGTGCGCGGCGCTTGGCCCTCACGATCCTTGGTCAGTGCGGCGTCGATCAGGTCGCTGATCTGTTCATGGACCTTGGGGCGGTGGTTGAAATCCAGCATCAGAACGGCACCCCCTTCGGAGATGTCTGGCCCTGGTGTGCCAGGCGTTCCTCCAGGAAGGCACGGTCCTTTGCGGCCATGCGCTCGTGCTCTTCGATCATCTGGTCCTGATACGCCGTGACCACGACGTCGATCAGGGTCAGCACCTCCTCTCGGGTGTAGTCCGCCAGCGGGCGCTCCATGCCAATGGAGCCCACGTATTCCCCCAGCGGTGCCAGGCAGAACTGCATGGCCGCGATCTCCATGTCACTGGGGTCGATCATGCGGCCCTCCGTTTTGTTCATGACCTTGGAGAAGGCCTCCTGACAGCGACGGGAGCAGAACACCCACTTGTCGTTGTATCGAGACGGATCCGATCGAGGGACCCGAGGGTTGAACCAGCCGAATCCCCGGGCTGTGCGATGACAAACGGCACATTTCACGCGGCCTCCAAAACGTTATGGACGTGCGCGTCATTGGCGGCATTGACCAGGCGAACAATGGCGTTGCGGTTAAATCGGAAGGACAGGAGGGCCGATGCCTGGTAACGGGTCAAGCCAAAGTCCGCTCTCAATTCCGGTGGCAGGTACTGCAGTTGCTTGGGTGTGGGAGACTCGTTGAGCCAGCGACGGGTCTTGTGCGCCGAATCCTCGGATTCGTGGTCGTTGAGCCAGTCGTCGGCCTTGGCCATGCAGACAGTGCGCTCGCCAACGGCCAGCAGTCGGGTGTTCAGACCCTTGCCACCGCCGACCGCATGCCAGCGGCCGTTGAGGAAGAAAATCCCGCCCCAGGCGTTGAACCCGGTGGCCATGAGCGCGTCGTCGGAACCAAAGAGGTCACACCAACGGAAATTTGAACGGCTCAGTAGATCGATCTCGCTCATCACAAACTGCTCGAGCACACCGTCGTCTGGCACCTCGGAACGTTCCCAGACGTGGGGACAGAATGGACACTCCATCACTGCCAAGGGAACGATGGCGCCGCACTCTGGGCAGTCCTTGGTGGGTGCCTCACCGTGGTGGTCGTGCCCGTCGAGATTGACTTCCTGCTCCAGCGCGCCATGCATGAGACTGGCTGTACCAAAGTCCAGCACGATGCAGTCGGTCTTGATCACGCCCGGGAACTCCTGAGGATCGACCGTGCGCAGACCCCGGCCCACCATCTGGATGAAGGTGGATTTGTAGGAGCTCGGACGCAGCAGCACCACGCAGGAGGTGGGGGTGTAGTCGTAGCCTTCGGTCAGTACGGCGACGTTGACCACCACCTGGGCCTGGCCGTCTTCGTAGGCGGCCAGCCGTTGCTTGCGCTCAGCATCGGACAACTCACCATGAATCAGGACCGCTTCAACACCCGCTTGGTTGAAGGCGTTGCAAACATCGGTGGCGTGCTCGACGGTGGAGCAAAACACGATGGTCTTGCGATCGCGCGCCCTGGTCTTCCAATTGGCGATCACGGTCTCGGTGATCAGGGTCTTGTTGAGGATGCCTGCGACCTCGTTCATGTCGAAATCCATCGCCGTGCGGCGCACCTTGCCCAGTGCCTCCTGTGTGCCCACATCGATCACATACGTTCTGGGCGGCACCAGATGACCGCTAGCGATCATCTCGCCCAGCGTGATCTGATCGGCCAGGTTGCTGAACACCTCGCGCAGGCCCTTACCGTCACCCCGGTTCGGTGTGGCGGTCAGTCCGCAGATGGCGGCCTTCGGGTTCTTGATCAGCACCCGGTCGATGACCTCGCGGTAGCTGGGTGAGACCGCGTGATGTGCTTCGTCGATCACCAGCAGGTCCAAGGTCGGCAACTGTTCCAGATTGGCCTTGCGTGAGAGCGTTTGGACCATCGCGAAGGTGGCATTGCCATCCCAGGACTTTTCATAGGCGTCATAAACCGACGTCTTGAGTCCCGGGTTCACGCGTTCAAACTTGGATCGGTTTTGCCCGGTCAGTTCGGTGCGATGGGCCAGGATGCAGGCCTTGGCGTCAGGTTCGGCCAAAAGGCTGCCAGCCACGGCCGACAGCATCACGGTCTTGCCCGATCCGGTCGGCGCAACGGCAAGGGTGTTGCCATGCTCGCTGAGGGCCGCAAGGGTCCTCTGCACAAGCAAGGCTTGGCGGGGGCGAAGAATCATGGCAATTCCCCCTTCACTGAGCCCAGCTGGGACGGCCAGACACGGGCGGACGGCCGGTGGCCTGTGCATAGGCGTTGGCACTCGCGCTGCTCACGGGCGCACTGGGTACAGCAGGCGATGCGCCGTTCACGAATGTGACGTACTCCTTGTGATCCGGCGTGACAGCGGACTTGATGACGCACTTGTCTTGTCCGTTTTGGTCTTTCTCCCAGTCGACCTTGCCCACGAACTCGATGCCCTCCAAATCGGCAAAGCCACTGATGCGCCGCGCGTTTTGTGCGGACGGACTGTTGTCACTGGGGTGGATGCCGCGTGCAGAGTTCAGGATGGCCTTGATGAAGGTCCGTCCCATGTTCGTCCACTCAGCGCCCTTGGGGCTGTACAGACCAATGAGCGACCACATCTTGCGGCGGGCGAAAGGTCCCTCCAACACCACGAACTCACAGTTCAGGTACACCGACCCCGTGGTCGAGCTGCGGGTTGCGTAGCCACCCGTCCAACCTTGAGAGGGGTCGTCATAACCACCGGGTTTGATGGTCATGCGAACACGGACCACCGTGTTTTTTGGAACAAGCTCGTAGCTGGATTGCTCGGCAGCAGAGTTGAAATCGAAGAAGGTCATGATCAGGACTCCTGAGAGGGAATGGATGTGTGGGTGGCGGGGGTGTTGTCGGGTGCCGGCTCAGCACCGGCGGTTGGCGGCCGGGCAAAGTCCAGGCGCTCGATAGCTGGACGCGCGGGGCCGGCGATCTTTTGCATGAGGCGGCCCAGGTCGGGCTCTTCGATGGGGTCCAGGCGACCGCTGCGGTCCTTGGCCGGGTAGCCCCACTGGTTGAGCGTGTGGCAGACGAACGCGCGGTAGCTGCTGCCACTGCCATCTGGGTTCTGGGCTTTGATCTCGGCGAGCGTGATCACCTCATCAACGATGCCTGGCAACTCCAGACCGGTCTTGGATCCATCAACCTGCAGCGTGAAAACGCGACGGTTGAAATCGTCGAGCGCTTCGTTGAGGATCCCGACGAACCAGACGTTCTTGCGGCGTGTGTGCTGCAAATGGGTGAGCCAGCCGATCATTTCCTGGCCCATCAGGCCGTATGCGCCACGGCTGTCGGGCTTGCCGGTTTTCTCCGAATAGGCTTGCGGCTGTCCTTTGCACCACTGCAGGCACAGACGTCCTGCCACGGTGATCGAGTCGACGAAAACGGTCTCGTACTTGTCCAGGACCGAGGGGTCGCCAAAGCGCGCGCACACAGCGTCGAAGTGGGCCTGGCTGTAAGGTTGGTCCTCGCGCAATGCCGGATTCGGGCCACCGATGAACACGGCGAAGTCACGGCACTCTTGCCAAG
>DAIMZU010000299.1:0-4453 GCA_036733845.1 Ramlibacter sp. | reverse complement strand
CTGTACGTGTCCGGCCGCATGTTCCCGGTCGAGCAGCGCTGGCGCCCCTTCGAGGAGACGCGTGAACGTGGCCTCAACGAAGCCATCGCCGATGCGGTGGACGAACTGTGGCAGGGCGGCGCGGGCGGCGACATCCTGGTGTTCCTGCCGGGAGAGCGCGAGATCCGCGAGGCGGCGGACCACCTGCGCGGGCACCTGGCCCACCGCCCGCTCACGCGCGGCGCCGAGGTGCTGCCGCTGTTCTCGCGGTTGTCGCAGGCCGAGCAGGAGCGCATCTTCGAGCCGCACGATGGCCGCCGGATCGTCCTGGCCACCAACGTCGCGGAAACCTCGCTGACCGTGCCGGGCATCCGCTACGTCGTCGACACCGGTACGGCGCGCGTCAAACGCTACAGTTTCCGAAGCAAGGTAGAACAGCTCCTGGTGGAGCCGGTCAGCCAGGCCGCGGCCAACCAGCGGGCCGGCCGCTGCGGCCGGGTGGCCAACGGCATCTGCATTCGCCTCTACGACGAGGCCGACTTCAACGCGCGGCCCCGCTTCACCGACCCCGAGATCCTGCGCAGCTCGCTGGCGGGCGTGATCCTGCGCATGAAGTCGCTGCACCTGGGCGCGGTCGAGGATTTTCCCTTCCTCGAGGCGCCGCAGCGCCGCGCGATCACCGACGGCTACCAGCTCCTGGGCGAACTGGGCGCCGTGGACGATGCCAACGAGCTCACCGCCACCGGGCGCGAGCTGGCGCGCCTGCCGCTCGATCCGCGTGTCGGCCGCATGATCCTCGAGGCGCGGGAGCGTGGCGCCCTGGCCGAGGTGCTGGTGGTCGCTTCGGCGCTGTCGGTGCAGGACGTGCGCGACCGTCCGCTGGACCAGCAGGCGCAGGCCGACCAGCAGCACGCCAAGTTCGATGACGAACGCAGCGAATTTTCCGGGTACCTCACGCTCTGGCACTGGCTGAATGCCGCCCGCGGCGGCCAGGCGGCGCCGGGGGATGCGACGCCCACGCACAAGCTGAGCAACCGGCAGTACGAACAGCTGCTGCGGCGCAACTACATCAACGTGCGTCGCGTGCGCGAATGGCGGGACATCCACTCGCAACTGCTGACGGTGGTCACCGAACACCGGTGGGGCCTCAACACGCAAGCCGCGAGCTACGACGCCTTGCACAAGTCCATGCTGGCCGGGCTGCTGGGCAACATCGGCTTCAAGATGGAGACCGAGGACGTGTACCTCGGCGCGCGCGGCATCAAGTTCCACCGCCACCCGGGGGCACACCTCAAGAAGCGCCCGGGGCGCTGGATCGTCTGCGCCGAACTGGTCGAGACCACGCGCCTCTTCGGGCGCGGCATCGCCCAGATCGAGCCGCAGTGGGTGGAGGAGGTCGCCGGCCACCTGCTGTCGCGCCAGCTGCTGGACCCGCACTGGGAGAAGAAGCAGGCCGAGGTCGTCGCCCTCGAGCGGGCCACCTTGTATGGACTGGTCATCTACAGTGGACGCCGCGTGCCCTTTGCGCGGGTGGACCAGCAGGGCGCGCGCGAGATCTTCATCCGCGAAGGCCTGGTGGCGGGCCAGTGGGAGACGAACCTGCCTTTCCTGGCGGCCAACCAGAAACAGGTCCGCAAGGTCGAGGAGCTCGAGCACAAGTCCCGCCGCCAGGACGTGCTGGTCGACGAGGAACTGATCTTCGCCTTCTACGACCAGCAGCTTCCGCCGGACGTCTACAGCGGCCGCAGCTTCGAGGCCTGGTACCGGCAAGCCAGCCGCGGCCGGCCGGACCTGCTGCACCTCAGCCGCGATGAGCTGATGCGGCACGAGGCTGCGGGCATCACGACCGACGCCTTCCCGCGCACGATCCGCCTGGGCGGCGTCGATTGCACGACGGCCTTCCTGCACGCCCCCGGTGATCCGCGCGACGGCCTGACCGTCACCGTTCCTCTCTTTGTGCTGAATCAGGTCAGCGAGGAGCGCTGCGAATGGCTGGTGCCCGGCATGCTGAAGGACAAGGTCCAGGCATTGCTCAAGAGCCTGCCGCAGAAGCCCCGCTCGCGCTTCGTTCCCTTGCCGGAGTCGGCGGCCCGGCTGGCCGGAGAGTTGTCGCAAGCCGGCATCTTCGGCACCGGATCGCTGGTCGATGCGCTGTTGCGGCGCGTGCGCGAGGAAACCAGCCTCGACGTCAAGCGCAACGACTTCAAGCTCGACATGCTGCCGCCGCACCTGTTCATGAACCTGCGGGTAACGGACGAGCACGACCGCCAGCTCGGCATGGGCCGCAATCTCGGCGCCCTGAAGGCCGACCTGGGGGCCAAGGCGCGGGGAGCCTTCCAGGCCTTGGCGGGCATGAAGGCGGCGGCTGCCGTGGTGCCGCCGCGACCGGGCGTGGCGGATGGCCGCTCCGATGCGCCTTCCGGCGGCACCGGCGGCCGCAAGCCTGGCCCCGCACCGGCCGCTGCGCCGCTGCCGGATGCGGCGCAGCGCCACGTCACCTGGGACTTCGGCGAACTGCCCGAGCTGATGGAGATCCGGAAGAAGGGCACCACGCTGGTTGGATTCCCGGCCCTGGTGGACCAGGGCGATGCGGTCACGCTGGAGGTCTTCGACGAACCCGCCGTAGCTGCTGCCCGGCACCGTGCGGGCCTGCGGCGGCTGGTGGCGATCCAGGTGCGCGATGCGCTGAAATACCTCGAGAAGAACATCCCCGACCTGCAGAAGATGGGCGTGGCCTACATGCCGCTGGGCACCGTCGATGAGTTGCGGTCCCAGTTGATCGCCGTCGCACTGGACCGCGCCTTTCTGCAGGATCCGCTGCCCGGCGATGCGCAGGCTTTTGCGCGCCGCGTGGAGGAGGGGCGCAGCCGGCTCACGCTGATCGCCAACGAGGTGGCCCGCCTGGCGGCCGTCGTGCTGGGCGAGTACGCCGCCGCGATGCGCAAGCTCAAGGACACGCGCAACGCGAACGAAGCGACGCAGGATGTCGCACAGCAGCTGCAACGGCTGGTGCCCCGGGACTTCCTGGCCAGCACGCCCTGGCCGGCGCTGCAGCATCTTCCGCGCTACCTGAAGGCCATCGTGCTGCGCCTGGACAAGCTGCGCACCGACCCCGCCCGCGACGCATCCCGCATGGCGGAACTGCGCCCGCAGGAGCAACGCTACTGGCGGCTCGTGGCTGATCGCAAGGGCGCCGTCGATGAGCGCATGGCCGAGTTCCGCTGGTTGCTCGAAGAATTGCGCGTGAGCTTCTTCGCCCAGGAACTGCGAACGCCCCAACCGGTCAGCACCAAGCGCCTGGACAAGCTCTGGGCGCAGCTGACCCATTGACCCCCGCACCACCTCGCCAGGAGAGACCCGCATGACCGTCCGCCAGATCCTCAGGATGGGTGATCCCCGCCTGCTGCGCCCCGCCGAGCCCGTCCAGGCCTTCGGCACGCCCGAACTCGCCGCCCTGCTGCAGGACATGCACGACACCATGGCCGCCGCGAACGGCGCAGGACTGGCGGCACCGCAGATCGGCGTCGGCCTGCAGGTCGTGATCTTCGGGACGGACACGGTGAACCCGCGCTATCCGGAGGCACCGGTGGTTCCGCGGACGGTGCTGGTCAATCCGGTCATCACTCCGATCGGCAGCGCGCAGGAGGACGACTGGGAAGGCTGTCTTTCCGTGCCCGGCCTTCGGGGGGTGGTGCCGCGCTGGAAGCACATCCGGTATGCCGGCTTCGACGCCGAAGGCCGCGCCATCGACCGGGTGGCCGAAGGTTTCCATGCGCGCGTCGTGCAGCACGAGTGCGACCACCTGGACGGCGTGCTCTATCCCATGCGCATCAGGGATTTCAGCCGGTTCGGCTATACCGACGTGCTGTTTCCCGGCCTGGACGCTTCCGCAGACGACTGAGAAGGTGTGCGCGGGCCGGCCTCACGTGTCCAGGGCCTCGAGCAGAGAGGCGTAGTCATCGACCCCCGAGCGTACCCAGGCCGGTACATCCATCGAAGCCAGCGCGTCGCGCTGCAAGGTGTTCATGGCCATCAGCGACTCGCGCACGCCCCGGGTCAGGGCCGGGGGCACCTCGGGCGAGGCGAGAAGGCAGGCCCCGACCACGGGGCGGGTGACCGCGATGACGCGGGCGCCGGCCGCGCCGGTCTCCAGCGCCACCTGCAGGTCCACCACCGCCATGTCGGCCAGGCCGGCCTGGAGCATGACCAGCACCGCCTCCGGGTAGCAGAGGTAGCGGGCACGCAGGCCGCGCAGCCCGCGGCGGCGCAACTCGGCCCGCGCCAGGAGCGTGGCGCTGTCGTCCTGCGGCGGCATCAGCAGGCGGGCGCCGTGGGCGTCGGCGAGGTCGGCGATGCCGCTCGAGCGCGGCACGATGAAGGCTGCCTGGGTCCCGCCGGCCTTGCGCACCACCGGCTGCCAACCGTGCTCGCGCACCAGCGTGGCCACGGCGCTCAGCGAATGCCCGTACAGGAG
>DAIMZU010000298.1:0-4461 GCA_036733845.1 Ramlibacter sp. | reverse complement strand
GTTGAGGATGGCGGTGACGATGCCCACCACTTCGCCGTCCATGGTCACGAGCGGCCCGCCCGAATTGCCGGGATTCGCGGCGGCGTCGAACTGGATCAGGTTGCTCATCTCGTTCTTGCCTTCGGGCGAGCGGAAGGAGCGCTTCAGGCCGGAGACCACGCCGCCGGAGGCGGACGGCCCGATGCCGAAGGGAAAGCCCACCACCAGGACCTTGTCGCCCGGCACGAGGTCGGCGGTCGAACGCATGGTGGCGGCGATCATGTCGTCGGGGATGCGGTGCGCCTGCAGCACCGCCAGGTCGTTCTCGGGCTGGACGCTGGTGACCGAAGCGGTGGCTTCGAGCCCGTCGTGGAAGGTGACTTTGATCTTGTCGGCGCCGGAGACCACGTGCAGGTTGGTGAGGATCACGCCCTTGTCGATGATGACCACGCCGGTCCCCACGCCGCTCTCGATATCGTCGTCATCGGCCTGCGGCTCGCCCTGGGCGGGCCCGAGCGGCTTGGGCCGGTCCGGCCGCTTGCCGAGCTTGGCGATCATCTCGGGCGTCAGGCGGTCGCGGCGCACGTAGCTGACCACTCGCACGACCGAGGGGCCGATGTTCTCGTAGGCCTTGGCGTACTCGGACGGAAGCTGCTCTGTGCTGAGGGTCTTGAGGACCGCGCGGTTGATGTCGTCCTGGGTGATGCGCTGCACCGTCTGCTGCTGTCCCAGGCTCCAGGCCAGCATGGCCGCGAGCAGCAGGACCACGACCCAGAGCATTTCGGTGGAGGTCGGTCTTCGCAAGCGCTGCGCGCGCGGGGCGGCGACCTCGGACGGGTGAGGCGGATCTCCGCCAGGGGCAGCCTGCGCCTGCCCGTGGGGGGGCCGCGTCGGACGGCTGGAACTGTAGAGGGCTGACCTGCGCATCCGTCACCTCGGAGCAAACATCGAAGGAAAGGGAGTCCCGGAACACACGGTAGCACGGATCGGCGGCGGTTGCAGCTTTGCAGGCATCATCCGTCCGATGACCGAGTGGATCGACACCCACTGTCACCTCGATGCAGCCGAGTTTCTGTCGGACGAGGCCGACGTTCGCGACCGGGCGCGTTCGGCCGGCGTGCGCTGCTGCGTGATTCCCGCGGTGGAGGTGGCGGCGTTCGGGCGCGTGCGCGAGCTGGCCCGCACGCATGGGGACGCCTACGCCCTGGGCATCCACCCCCTGCGGACGCCGCAGGCCGGGGAGGGGGACGCCGGCCTCCTCGATGCCGCGCTCGATCGCTGGCGGGGCGATCCGGCGCTGGTGGCCGTCGGCGAGATCGGGCTCGACCATTTCGTGCCGGGGCTCGATGCCACTCGCCAGCTCCGGTTCTACCAGGCGCAGCTGTCGCTGGCGCGCTCGCACGGCCTGCCAGTCATCCTGCACGTGCGCCGTTCGGCCGACGCCCTCCTGCGGGAGTTGCGGCGCACGCGGGTGGCGGGCGGCATCGCCCACGCCTTCAATGGCAGCCTGCAGCAGGCGCATGCCTTCCTCGACCTCGGGTTCAAGCTCGGTTTCGGCGGCACCCTCACCTATGAGCGGGCCTTGCAGATCCGCCGGCTGGCGGCCGCGCTGCCCCTGGAGTCGCTGGTCGTCGAGACCGATGCCCCCGACATCCCGCCGCACTGGCTCTACCGCACTGCAGCCGAACGCGCGGGCGGCCAGCCCCAGGGCCGCAACGAACCGGCCGAACTGCCGGCGATCGGGGCCGCCCTGGCGGCGCTCCGCGGCATGGAGCCGGCCGAGCTGGCGCTGGCGACCAGCGCCAACGCGATGGAGGCCCTGCCGCGCCTGCGCTGCGTCGCCGGATAATCGCGCATCTTGAGCAAAGCCCACGCCCCTTCCGAGCCCGCCCTGCCGGAGGTGAACTTCTCCGAGCACGGCGGCATACGCTACCTGCACCTCGGCACCGAATGGGTGCAAGGTTCGATGCGCGTGGACGACCCCTTCGCACTCGACCTCGAGTACATCCAGCGCATGATGGCCTGGCTGCTGTTCGTCGAGCCGTCCTCCGTGGCAGGCCGGCACGCCATGCAACTCGGCCTCGGCGCCGCCAGCCTGACCAAGTTCTGCCGCAAGCGGCTGCGCATGGCGACCACGGCCATCGAGCTGAACCCGCAGGTGGTGGCCGCCTGCCGGCTGTGGTTCAAGCTGCCGCCAGACGACGCGCGCCTCTCGGTGATCCTGGGAGACGCGGCGGAGGTCGCCGCCCATGCGCACTGGCGCGGCCGCGTGGATGCCCTGCAGGTCGACCTGTACGACCACGAAGCCGCGGCGCCGGTGCTCGACAGCGAAGCCTTCTATGCCGACTGCCGGTCGCTGCTCACCGACGACGGCTGCATGACGGTCAACCTCTTCGGCCGTCAGGCGAGCTTCGAGCGCAGCCTCGGGAAGATCGCATCCGCCTTTGGGGGTGATGCCGTCTGGGCCTTCCGGCCGACGCGCGAGGGCAATGCCGTCGTCCTGGCGCAGCGCAGCGCGTCCTGCCCGCCCCGCGCCGACCTGGCTGCGCGCGCCGAAGTGGTGCAGGCGCGATGGGGTCTGCCCGCGACCAAGTGGCTGCGGTCCTTCCGGCGCCTTCCCTGATGGGATGCGCATCAGGGTAATCCCTTGGCCGGTGTTGTGTCTGAGCTGCAGAGTAGGTGGAACCCACATCGCCAGCAGCAGCATAGCCGCCCACAATCCGCCGGTTATCCAGTCAAGAGGAGACCATTTCGTGCGGATCAAAAACCAGAAGGACTTCGCCGCGGGGGTCATGTTCACGGTGGTGGGCGTGGCCTTCGCGTGGGGAGCCACCAGTTACAACGTGGGCAGCGCCGCCCGCATGGGCCCGGGGTATTTCCCGCTCCTGCTGGGCGTGCTGCTCGCCATCCTTGGCCTGTTCGTGATGTTCGAGGGCATGGCCCTCGAGGCGGAGGACGGCGGCAAGATCGGCTCGATCGCCTGGAAGCCGCTGACCTTCATCATTGCCTCGAACCTGCTGTTCGGCGTCCTGCTGGCGGGGTTGCCCGGTATCGGGGTGCCCGCCATGGGGCTGATCGTCGCCATCTACGGCCTGACCATCGTCGCCGCCATGGCGGGCGACGAGTTCCGCTGGAAAGAAGTCCTGATCGTCGCCACCGTGCTGGCGGCCGGCAGTTACTTCGCCTTCGTCTACCTGCTGAAGCTGCAGTTCCCCGTGTGGCCCAGCTTCATCGTGCGCTGAGAAAGACCGCTCATGGACCTGTTTAGCAATCTCGCGATCGGCTTCGGCGTTGCGGTCACCCCCATCAACCTGCTGTATTGCTTCATCGGCTGCCTGCTGGGCACGCTGATCGGCGTGCTGCCCGGCATCGGGCCGGTGGCGACCATCGCCATGCTGCTGCCGGCCACCTACGCCCTGCCGCCGGTGTCGGCGCTGATCATGCTGGCCGGCATCTACTACGGCGCCCAGTACGGCGGCTCCACCACGGCCATTCTGGTGAACCTGCCTGGAGAGTCGTCCTCGGTCGTCACAGTGATCGACGGCTACCAGATGGCCCGACAGGGACGGGCGGGGCCCGCGCTGGCCGCTGCGGGACTGGGTTCGTTCTTTGCCGGCTGCGTCGGCACCCTGATCCTGGCCGCCTTTGCCGCGCCCCTGACCGAGGTGGCCTTCAAGTTCGGTCCGGCCGAGTACTTCTCGCTGATGGTGCTGGGCCTGATCGGCGCCGTCGTGCTGGCCTCCGGCTCGCTCGTCAAGGCCATCGGCATGATCCTGCTGGGCCTGCTCCTCGGCCTGGTGGGCACCGACGTCAACTCCGGCGTCGCGCGTTACTCGTTCGACATTCCTGAGCTCACCGATGGCATCGGCTTCATCGTGATCGCGATGGGCGTGTTCGGCTACGGCGAGATCATCATGAACCTCGGCAAGCACGAGAGCGAGCGCGAGGTGTTCACCGGCAAGGTCCAGGGCCTGATGCCCACCGCCCAGGACTTCAAGCGCATGGCGCCCGCCGTCATGCGCGGCACGGCGCTCGGGTCGGCGCTGGGCATCCTGCCCGGCGGCGGCGCGCTGCTGTCGGCCTTCGCGGCGTACACCATCGAGAAGAAGACCAAGCTGCAGCCCGGTGAAGTGCCCTTCGGCAAGGGCAACATCCGCGGCGTCGCGGCGCCGGAGTCGGCCAACAACGCCGGCTCGCAGACCTCGTTCATTCCGCTGCTGACGCTGGGCATTCCGCCCAATGCCGTGATGGCGCTGATGGTCGGTGCCATGACCATCCACAACATCCAGCCCGGGCCGCAGGTCATGACCAGCAACCCGCAGCTGTTCTGGGGGCTGATCGCCTCGATGTGGGTCGGCAACCTGATGCTGATCGTCCTGAACCTGCCGCTCATCGGCCTGTGGATCAAGCTGCTGACCATTCCCTATCGCTGGCTGTTCCCGGCCATCGTGCTGTTCTGCGCCATCGGCGTGTACTCCACGA
>DAIMZU010000297.1:0-4466 GCA_036733845.1 Ramlibacter sp. | reverse complement strand
CCAAGAGCGGCGGCATGGAATACGCCCGCGACCTGGCCGAGAACATGCAGCGCGAAGGCAAGGGGCGCGTGCTCGACCAGTTCGCCAATGCCGACAATCCCCGCATCCACTACGAGACCACCGGGCCCGAAATCTGGGAGCAGACCGGCGGCCAGATCACGCACTTCGTCAGTGCCATGGGGACCACGGGCACGATCACCGGCGTGTCGCGCTACCTCAAGGAGAAGAACCCGGCGATCCGCATCATCGGCGCGCAGCCGAGCGAGGGCTCGCGCATTCCGGGCATCCGAAAGTGGCCGCAGGAATACCTGCCTCGCATCTACGACCCCTCGCACGTGGACGAGCTGGTCTACGTGAGCCAGGCCGACGCCGAGGACATGTGCCGGCGACTCGCCCGCGAAGAGGGCATCTTCGCCGGCATTTCGGCCGCGGGGGCGTGCTGGGTGGCGCAGCAGGTGGCAGCCACCGCCGAGCGCGCGACGATCGTGTTCGTCGTGTGCGACCGGGGCGACCGCTACCTGTCCACCGGCGTGTTCCCCGCGTGAGGGTCCGCGCAGGACGGATGCACTGACGCCCATGGATGCCTTCCGCTTCTGCCCGTGCTGTGCCACGCCGCTGACTCCTCTCGTGGTCCAGGAGGACAGTGGCGCGCGCGAGCGGCTGCGGTGTCCCGCCTGCGGGTGGACCCACTGGAACAACCCGACCCCCGTGCTGGCGGCAGTCATCGAGTACCGCGGGGGCATCCTGCTCGCGCGCAACGCGGCGTGGACGCACCGCATGTATGCCCTCATCACGGGCTTCATGGAAGCAGGCGAGTCGCCACAGGAGGGCATCGCCCGCGAGGTCCAGGAGGAAACCGGGCTCGAGGTCACGGCCCTGGCGCTGATCGGGGTGTACGACTTCCAGCGCATGAACCAGGTGATCATCGCGTGGCATGCGCGCTGCGAGGGCGAGGTGACCCTTTCCCCCGAGCTGGCCGAGTGGCGGCTCTTCCGCTTCGACGAGGTGCGCTGCTGGCGCTCCGGCACCGGTCTCGCGCTCGCCGACTTCCTTCGGTCCCGGGGCCACGAGCCGAACTACCTCGACGCACCTGACGGCTCGTCAGTGCGTGCCTAGAATGCACCCACGCAGGAAAACGCCATGGACATCGCCAAGGAAATCGACACCCGCGGGCTGAACTGTCCGCTGCCCATCCTCAAGGCCAAGAAAGCCTTGGCCGACATGCAGTCGGGGCAGTTGCTGAAGGTGATCGCCACCGACGCGGGGTCGGTGCGCGACTTCCAGGCTTTTGCTCGGCAGACCGGCAACGAACTGGTCGAACAGCAATCGGCCGGGGACGAGTACGTCCATGTGCTGAGGCGGCGGTAAGGGCAAGATAGCTCGATCCGTCATTCCCGCCCTCGCGGAGACCCCGGAGCGCGGTGCATCCGGCGAACGACCTCGCAGGCGTGGGTTCCCGCTTTCGCGGGAATGACGAAGCGGCAGAGAAAGCGGATACCGTCTGCCGCGCGGGCTCTCAGCAGATGGTGCTCCGCAGGAAGCGCCGGAATTCCTCACCGACCTCTTCGTGCTTGAGCGCCAACTCCACGGTCGCTTCCAGGAAGCCCTGCTTGCTGCCGCAGTCGTAACGCTTGCCCTCGTAGAGATAGGCGTGCACGCCCTCGGTGTCCATCAGCCCGGCGATGCCGTCGGTCAGCTGGATCTCGCCGCCGGCGCCACGGGGCTGTTGCCGGATGCGCTCGAAGACACCTGGCGTGAGCACATAACGACCTGCCACGCCCATCCGGGAGGGCGCCTGTTCGGGGCTGGGCTTTTCGACCATCTTCCGGACTCGCGTCAGGCGCTCGCCCGCCGCCTCACCTGCCACGATGCCGTAGCGCTTGACCTGGTCCTGCGGGACTTCCTGGACCGCCAGGATGGACGTGCGCACCCGTTCGTACACATCCACCATCTGCCGCATGACAGACGGGCCGCCGTCCGGACCGGTCATCAGGTCGTCGGCAAGCAGGACGGCGAAGGGCTCGTCGCCGACCAAAGCCTCGGCGCACAGCACAGCATGCCCGAGGCCGAATGAGCGCGGCTGGCGCAC
Organism: Ramlibacter sp.; assembly: GCA_036733845.1. Classification (GTDB taxonomy): domain Bacteria; phylum Pseudomonadota; class Gammaproteobacteria; order Burkholderiales; family Burkholderiaceae_C; genus Ramlibacter. Next base: position 2,377 of record DAIMZU010000297.1, on the reverse strand, counting down.
GTAGGAGCAGTCCATGTCGTCGGGTTTGATCGTCTGCACCAGGCGAAGCAGTTCGGTCTTGCCGGCAGCTTCAAGTTCGGTTTCGAGTTCGTAGGCCGTGTCGAAGTGGTCCTCGATGGCGCGCTTGTTGCGGCCGGTCACGAAGATCATGTGCCGGATGCCGGCGTCGTAGGCTTCCTCGACCGCGTACTGGATGAGCGGCTTGTCGACGATGGGCAGCATCTCCTTGGGCGCGGCCTTCGTAGCAGGCAGGAAGCGGGTGCCGAGCCCCGCAACAGGAAAGACGGCTTTGCTGACGACGCGCTTGGAATTCATTCGACGGCTTCAAAAATTGAGGCTAAAGTATGCTTATTCTCTGCCCTCCACAAGAGGCTGGAGGGTCGGAGCGGGGCGCATCGCTGTGTCAGACAAGGACGCTGGGTGGACATATTACTCATTGATCAAGTGGTTCCTGAAGCCATGGCATGGCTGCAGGCCAGGCACCCGGTCGAGGTTCGGCCCGAACTCGCCGCCGACCCGGCGCTACTGCGTACCGCGATCTATCGTGCGCGCGCGCTGGTGCTTCCGCGCAAGATCGTCGTGACCCGCCAACTGCTCGAGTTCGCCCCGCGGCTGCAGGCGCTGGCCCGCCTGCACGGTGCCACCGACAACACCGACGTCGAAGCCTGTCGCGAAAAGCGCGTCGAGATCGTGCAGCCTCGCACAGCCAGCGTCCGCTCCAATGCCGAATACCTGCTGACTGCCCTGCTCATGCTCTACCGGCGCGGCATCGGACTGCCCCTGGCGGGCCAGCGGCACGCAGACATCCGGCTCGGCCGCGAGATCAACGGCAGCACCATCGCCCTGTTCGGCCTCGCTCCCACGGCCCAGGTACTTGCGCCCATGTTGCAGGGGCTCGGTGCGCGCCTAATCGGCTATGACCCAGCGGTGGCTTCCGATTCGCCCGTTTGGTCGCGGCTGAACGTGCAGCCGATGCCGCTGGCGGAGCTGCTGTCGTGCGCGGATGCGGTCTCCGTGCAGGTGATGTACGCATCGCGATTTGCCGGCTTCATCGACGAGCGCCTGCTGGCCCACTGCAAGCCGGGCCAGCTGTGGGTCGGGATCAGCCGGTCCTCGCTGTTCGACGCGGCTGCGCTGGCGCGCGCCCTGGCCGACGGGCGCATCGACGCCTGCGTGCTCGACGGCGCAGAGGCGGGCTTCGCCTCGCGTGGCACGCCCCTGCACGAGGCCAGCAATCTCTACCTCACCCCGCGGCTGGGCGCCTACACCCGCGAGGCGCGCTTGCGTGCCAGCTGGTTCGTCGCGCACCGCCTGCACGAGGCACTCACCCGCGCCCAGCTCAGCCAGCCGGCCGCCCTGGCGGCCTGATCACGCGGATACCCGGGCGGCAGCCCGAACCCCGGGATTGGACTCAGGAGGGGTGATGGATCCGTTCACACCTTCTCAGGCCAGGCGGGCCAGCTGCTCGCGAATGCGCTCCAGCGTGGAACCAAATTGCGCAATGCGCTGGCGCTCCTGGTCGATCACCGCAGCAGGCGCCTTGGCAACGAAAGCCTGGTTGGCCAGCTTGCCCTGCGCCTTGGCGAGCTCGCCTTCCAGGCGCGTGGCCTCCTTGGACAGCCGCGCCTTTTCAGCGGCAATGTCGATTTCCATGAACAGGCACAGCCGTGCTTCTCCGACCACTGCGACGGGCGCCGCCTGCGCAGCCGCAACCCAGGCCGCCTCATCGTCGAAGACCCGAACCTCGCCGAGCTTGGCCAGCGCCTGCAGCACCGGCGCGGCTTCGCGGAGGAACTCCGCTTCGCCGACTGCATACAGCGGCAGCCGGGTCGAGGGTGACACGTTCATCTCGCCGCGCAGGTTGCGGCAGGCGTCCACCACCGACTTGAGCTTTGCCATCCAGGCCATCGCCGACGCGTCGACGCGCGACGGATCGGCTTCTGGGTAGGGCGCCATGCTCACCGACTCACCGGGGCGGCCGGCCACGGGAGCCACCTTCTGCCAGAGCTCTTCGGTGATGAACGGGATCACCGGGTGGGCCAGGCGCAGGATGGCCTCGAGCACGCGAATGAGGGTGCGGCGGGTTCCACGCTGCCGAGCGAGGTCGCCGGTCTGGACCTGCACCTTGGCGATCTCGAGGTACCAGTCGCAGTACTCGTCCCAGACGAACTGGTAGATGGTGGTCGCGACGTTGTCCAGGCGGTATTCAGCGAACCCACGGGCCACGTCAGCCTCGGCCTGCTGCAGCCGCGAGATGATCCAGCGGTCCGCTGCGGTCAGCGTGGCACCGGCCTCGGCGAGGTCGTGGCCCTCGCAGTTCATCAGCACGAAGCGGGTGGCGTTCCAGAGCTTGTTGCAGAAGTTGCGGTAGCCCTCG
>DAIMZU010000296.1:0-4473 GCA_036733845.1 Ramlibacter sp. | reverse complement strand
CCCCAGCCGTGCCGCCGGGTGAGGAGTCTCCCCCGGTTCGGCTGCCGGGCCAACCGGGTCCGCCGGAGCGGGTGCTTCGCCGACGGCCCCAAGCCCGTCTCGCAGAGCCCCCGGGCGACCGCAGGATGCGGCGATGGCCGCTCTATTCTCCGCACATGATGCGGTAAATGACTTGCTTTTGCTCGCTGCACCCCTTTGACGACGGCAACGGACGCATCGCCCGTGCCGTGGGCGACCTGTTCCTCGCCCGCGCTGAAGGCAGTGCGCAACGTTTCTACAGCTTGTCGGCCCAGATCCAGCGCGAGCGCAAGGACTACTACGACGTGCTGGAGCGCACGCAGAAAGGCACGATCGACGCCACCGGATGGCTGGCGTGGTTTCTGGGCACGCTCGGCCGCGCCGTCACCAGCGCCCAATCCGCGCTGGATGGGGTGCTGGCCAAGGCGCGGTTCTGGCAGCGCTGGGCTGGCACATCGTTGAATGCACGGCAGGTGAAATTGCTCAACCGCCTGCTGGACGGCTTCGAGGGCAAGCTCACCAGCAGCAAGTGGGCCGCCATCGCGAAGTGCTCGCCCGACACCGCGCTGCGGGACATCACGCAGTTGCTGGAACTGGGCGTGTTGAAGAAGTCACCGGGAGGCGGGCGCAGCACGGGCTACGAACTGGCGGGCGATCCGCCTGCGCAGGTGTGACGGACGCGACGGTCAGTCCCGCGTCACCCGGATCAGCTCTTCCCGCGAGGTGATGCCCTCGCGCACCAGCCGTTCGCCGTCGTCGCGCATCAGCGTCATGCCAGCCGCCACGGCGGTGTCGCGGATCTCCGATTCGGCGGCGCGGTTGTGGATCAGGGCCCGGACCGCCTCGCTGGCCGTCATCAGCTCGAACACCCCGGTCCGCCCCTGGTAGCCCGTCTGGCCGCAGTGGCTGCAGCCCGCGCCGCGGCAGTGCACGCAGAGCTTGCGCACCAGGCGTTGCGCGAGCACACCCAGCAGCGAAGAGCTGAGCAGGAAGGGCTCGACGCCCATGTCGGTCAGCCGGGTCACCGCGCTGGCCGCATCGTTGGTGTGCAGGGTGGCCAGCACCAGGTGGCCGGTGAGCGAGGCCTGGATCGCGATCTGGGCCGTTTCATAATCACGGATCTCGCCGATCATGATGACGTCCGGGTCCTGGCGGAGGATCGCGCGAAGCGCCTTGGCGAAGTCGAGGTCGATGCGGGCATTGACCTGGGTCTGGCCGATGCCCGGCAGTTCGTACTCGATCGGGTCTTCGACCGTCATGATGTTGCCGGCCTGCGCATCGAGCCTGGACAGCGCCGCATAGAGCGTGGTCGTCTTGCCCGAGCCGGTCGGCCCGGTGACCAGGATGATGCCGTGCGGCTGCGCGATCAGGCCCAGGAAGCGATGCAGCGTGTCGCCGGTCATGCCCACCGACTCCAGGCTGAGCTTGCTCTCGCTCTTGTCCAGCAGGCGCAGCACCGCGCGTTCCCCGTGGGCGCTGGGCAGCGTGGACACGCGCACGTCGACCGCACGGGTGCCGATGCGCAGGCTGATGCGCCCGTCCTGCGGCAGGCGCTTCTCGGCGATGTCGAGCTCGGCCATGATCTTCAGGCGCGAGATCAGCGCCGCGTGCAGCGCCCGATTCGGTTGCACCACCTCGCGCAACGTGCCGTCCACGCGGAAGCGCACCGACGAGTGCCGCTCATAGGGCTCGATGTGGATGTCACTCGCGCCGTCCCGCGCAGCCTGCGTGAGCAGCGCGTTGAGCATGCGGATGATGGGCGCGTCGTCGCTGGTCTCGAGCAGGTCTTCCACCGCCGGAAGCTCCTGCATCATGCGCGAGAGGTCGGCGTCGGCCTCGACCTCGCTGACCACGGTGGCTGCGCTGGACTCGCCCTGGGCGTACGCCGCGCTGATGCGCTGGGCCAGTGCCTGCGGGTCGAGCTGCTGCAGCGAGCGCACGCGGAACTTGCGCATGATCTCGCTCCAGGCGCTGCCGGGCGGCTGGCCCGCGTGCCACAGGGTCAGGGTCTGGCCGTCGTCCTCCAGCAGCAGCTGGCTGCCGCGGGCGAAGGCGTAGGGTAGCGGGTAGCGGGGCATGGCAGCGGCGGGGTCACTGGGCAGGCGGCAGCGGCTGCGGCGGAACGGCCGGGGCGGGCACGACAGGCGAACTGGTCGCCGGGGCGGTCTCGGACGGCGCCGCAGGCGTGGCGGGAATGAAAGGTGCGGCGGGCGGGACGGACGATCGGGGCACGATCACCGCCTGCGGCATCACCGGCGCCTCGTTGACGGGCACAACCACGCTGGGCACGGGCTGCGACGCCTGCTGCTTCATGCGCATGAGGTCGTAGCGGTCCAGCGACAGCGAGTCCGAGGCCATGCCGTCGCGCACGACCACCGGCCGCAGAAACACCATGAGGTTGGTCTTGCGCCGGCTGCGGGCTTCGCTGCGGAACAGGCGGCCCAGGAAGGGCACCTCGCTCACGCCGGGAATCCGCTGCTCGTTGCCCGCGTATTCGTCCTGCAGCAGCCCGCCCAGCACGACGATCGCGCCGTCGTCGACCACGACGTTGGATTCGATCGAGCGCTTGTTGGTGATCAGTCCCGAGGGCGAGTTGATGGACCCGGGCTGCACGCTCGAGACCTCCTGGAAGATCTGCATCTTGACGGTGCCGTTCTCGCTGATCTGCGGCCGCACCCGCAGCGTGAGGCCCACGTCCTTGCGCTCGATGGTCTGGAAGGGGTTGACGCTGCTGCCGCCGGTGCCGACGTTCGCGTTGGTGTACTGGCCGGTGACGAAGGGCACGTTCTGGCCGATGACGATGCGTGCCTCTTCGTTGTCCAGCGTGAGCAGGTTGGGCGTGGACAGCACGTTGCCGTCGGCGTTGGTCTCGAGGAAGCGGGCGAGGGCGGCCAGCACGTAGCGGCCGTCGATGTTGCGTACCAGGCCCAGGTTGGCGCCCGGCGAGGGCAGCACGTTGCCCGAGGCTGCGCCCGCCTGCAGCCCGATGATGTTCGCGCCGCCGACGGTGAAGTTGGTGCCCAGCACGCCGAACACGCTGTTGTTGACGCTGCCCAGGATGTTCTGCCACTGCACGCCGAACTCGGCTGCCTTGTCGGCGTTGACCTCGGCGATCAGGCTCTCGACGAACACCTGCGCGCGGCGCTGGTCCAGCCGGTCGATGACTGCGCGCATCTGCCGGTACTGGGGTTCGGGCGCCGTGATGATCACCGCGTTGGTCGCCGGGTCCGCATGTATCTGGCCACCGGTCTGGGGCAGTGCGGTCGGCGCGATGGCCGCCGTGGCGGGACTTCCCCCGCCGAGAGCGCCACCCACGCTCTGCGTGGGCTGCTGGCCCTGCACCTGTTGCGGCACGGGCGCAGCGCCCGGAATGGCGCCGCCCCCCGCCTGCGGCATGCCGGCCATGGCGGCCCGCAGCGTCACCGCCAGCCGGGTCGCCTCGGCATTGCGCAGGTACACCACGTGGATGTTGCCGGCACCCTCCTGCTGCCCCGCGCGGTCGAGGCGCTCGATCAGCGTCCGCGCGAGGTTGAGCCGTGCCGGGTTCGGGGCCCGCACGATGAGTGAGTTGCTGCGGGGCTCGGCCAGCACGGACACGCCGCCCGCGCCGCCGCCCGCGGCGGCCGCGGCTGCGGCGGCTGCGGCCGCAGGACCGGGTGCGCCGGCGGTCACGCCCAGCGGGCCGCTTCCGCTTTCCAGCAGGCGCTGGACGACCGGCGCGATGTCGCTGGCCACCGCATGCTGCAGCGGAATGACTTCGACGTCGGTGGCATTGGAGACGTCCAGCGCGGCAATGATCCGCCCGATGCGCTGCAGGTTGTCCGCGTAGTCGGTGATCACCAGCGCATTGCTGCCCGGGCTCACGTTGATCGTGTTGTTGGGGCTGATCAGCGGCCGCAGGATGGGCACCAGGCTGTTCGCGTTCTCGTAGCTGAGCCGGAAGATCTGCGTGACGACCTGGCTGCCCTGCGGTGCCTGACCGACCGACACCGGCCCGCTCTGCAGCTTGGCATCGGCCTCGGGCACGACCTTCAGCAACCCGCCGGCGTCCACCACCGTGAACCCGGACAGGCGCAGCGTGGCCAGGAACTGGTTCCAGGCCTGCGCCGGGCTCACCGGGCGCTCGGTCGACAGGTTCATCGTGCCCTTGACGCGCGGGTCGACCACGATGCTGCGGTTGAGGATCGCGGCCATGGTCCGGGCGACCGCCTCGATTTCGGCGTTGACGAAATTCAGCGTCACCGGCTCGCTGGCCGGCGCACGCCGGGTCGGGGCCGGCTGCGCGCCCGGTGACTGCGCACTGAGCAGGCCGGGCAGTCCTGCGATCAGCAACGCGGTGGCGAGCGCATGCGGGGCGAGGCGTGGCGTCATGGGGTTCAGCCTATCGTGATGAGGGAGCGCGCACCGCTGCGCTGCCCGATGATGTTGAGAAGGTTCGACAAGGCGGTTTCACGT
>DAIMZU010000295.1:0-4482 GCA_036733845.1 Ramlibacter sp. | reverse complement strand
CCCCCGCGCGTAGGACAGCATCCGCCCCGCGCAGGCGCCCCCTGTGCTAAGGTCATTCGGCATGATGGACGCCGAAGACCTCTACTTCTTTCGTGAAGGCACGCATTCGCGCCTGTACGAGCGGCTGGGCTGCCACGTGCTGCCGCAGGGGGGGGCGCGCTTTGCGGTGTGGGCGCCCAATGCGCAGGCGGTTTCCGTCGTGGGTGACTGGAACGGCTGGCGCGCGGGCGAGCAGGTGCTCCAGCCGCGGGCGGACGGCAGCGGTATCTGGGAAGGGGAGGCGCCTGGCGCCGAGCCGGGTCACCGCTACAAGTTCCGGATCGCATCCCGCCACAACGGCTACGTGGTCGACAAGGCCGACCCGCTGGCCTTTCGCAGCGAGCCGCCGCCGGGCACGGCATCGGTGGTGTGGGCGCTGGCGCACGACTGGCAGGATGGCGCCTGGATGGCGGGGCGGCACGCGCGCAATGCGCTCGACGCGCCGATGTCGATCTATGAAGTGCACCTGGGCTCGTGGCAACGCCGCGATGGCCAGTTCATGGGTTACCGGGAACTCGCGCACGCGCTGGCCGACTATGTGAAGCACATGGGCTTCACCCACGTCGAGTTGATGCCCATCACCGAGCATCCGTTCTATGGCTCCTGGGGCTACCAGACCACCGGCTACTTCGCGCCCACGGCCCGCTACGGCTCGCCGCAGGACTTCATGTACTTCGTCGACCACCTTCATCGCCAGGGGATCGGCGTCCTGCTCGACTGGGTGCCTTCGCATTTTCCGAACGACGAGCACGGCCTGGCCTACTTCGACGGCACCCACCTCTACGAGCACGCCGACCCGCGCCAGGGTTTCCATCCCGAATGGCAGTCGGGCATCTTCAACTACGGGCGCAACGAAGTGCGCAGCTTCCTCGTGTCCTCGGGACTGTTCTGGCTCGACCGTTACCACATCGACGGCTTGCGGGTGGACGCCGTGGCCTCCATGCTGTACCTCGACTACGCGCGCAAGGAGGGGGAGTGGATCCCCAACCGCCATGGGGGCCGCGAGAACCTCGAGGCGGTGGAATTCCTGCAGGTCCTCAACCGGGAGGCGTACCGGCGCTTTCCCGATACGCTCACCATCGCCGAAGAGTCCACCGCCTGGCCCAAGGTTTCGCGCCCGACCGACATGGGCGGACTGGGCTTCGGCATGAAGTGGAACATGGGCTGGATGCACGACACGCTCAAGTACATGCGCGAGGACCCGGTGCACCGGCGCTTCCACCACGGCACGCTGACCTTCTCCCTGGTCTACGCCTTCAACGAGAACTTCGTGCTGCCGCTCTCGCACGACGAGGTGGTGTATGGCAAGGGCTCGCTGCTGAACAAGATGCCCGGGGACAGCTGGCAGCAGTTCGCCAACCTGCGCGCCCTGTACGGCTACATGTGGACCCATCCTGGCAAGAAGCTGCTGTTCATGGGCGGCGAGTTCGGCCAGCGAAGCGAGTGGTCGCACGAGGGCGAACTGGAGTGGTGGGTGGCCGACCAGGACGGGCCGCATGCGGCCCTGCGGCGCTACGTGGTGCAGCTCAACCGGATCTACCGTGAGCAGCCCGCGCTCTGGCAGGCCGACTTCGGCCCCGAGGGCTTCGAGTGGGTGGTGGTCGACGACGCCGAGCACAGCGTGCTGGCCTTCATCCGCAAGCCCGCGCAAGGCGGCCGCCCGCTCCTGGTGGTGTGCAACCTGACGCCGGTCCCGCGCACCAACTACCGCGTCGGCGTGTCGTGGCCGGGCCACTGGCGCGAGATCCTCAACAGCGATGCCACCGAGTTCGGCGGGTCCGGCTGGGGCAACCTGGGGGGCGTCGACACCGACCCCGTCCGTGCCCATGGGCGGCTGCAGGCCGTTCACCTGAGCCTGCCTCCGCTGTCCACCTTGATTTTCGAGCACGTCTCCCATGGTTGAAAAGGCGTTGTCCACTCCCCGTACCCCCGCCGCGATCGACGGCGTCGACGGCCGCTCGCGGGCGGTGATCGACACCGTGCTGCCGCAGGTAGACGGCGGCCGCTTTCCGGTCAAGCGCGTGGCCGGCGAACCCTTCCACGTGGTTGCCCACTGCTTCACCGACGGCCACGACGTGGTCCGCGCGGTGCTGCGCTGGCGCGCGGAGCACGAAGGCGAGGCCCAGGCCCGCGAGATACCCATGGAGCCGGCCGGCAACGACGTCTGGAAGGCCTCATTCGTGCCGCCCGCACCGGGCCGGTATCGCTACACGGTCGAGGCCTGGGTCGATCCTTTCGAGTCCTGGCGCCACGAGATGGAGCGGCGCATCGAACCGCAGGACATCCGCATCGCCTGCCGCGTGGGCGCGCATGAGATTGACGCCGCCGCGCAGCGCGCCTCGGGCGATGCAGCCCGGATGCTGCGGGACTGGGCGCGTGACCTGGACGCGCAAGCCAGCGCCGAGGCGATGGATGCGCAGGCCCTGAAGGCGCTGGCGCTCGATCCCGGCCTCGCTGCGCTGGCGGCACGCCACCCCGACCGCCGGCTCGCCGTGCGCCACCCGGTGGAACTGCCGCTCATGGCGGACCGACTGCGGGCCCGCTTCAGCACCTGGTACGAACTGTTCCCGCGTTCGGCCAGCCCGCAGCCCGGCCGCCACGGCACCTTCCGGGACGTCGAGGCCCGCCTGCCGGCCATTGCCGCCATGGGTTTCGATGTCCTGTACTTCCCGCCAATCCACCCGATCGGTCGCGTCCAGCGCAAGGGACCCAACAACGCGCTCGTGGCGGGCCCCACCGACGTGGGCAGCCCCTGGGCCATCGGCGCGGACGAGGGCGGACACAAGTCCATCCTGCCCGAGCTTGGCACGGCGGAGGATTTCCGGCGCCTGCGTGACGCGGCGCAGGCGCGGGGCATCGAGATTGCCCTGGACATCGCCTTCCAGTGCGCGCCCGACCATCCCTACGTCAAGGAGCACCCCGAGTGGTTCCGCTGGCGGCCCGACGGCACGGTGCAGTACGCGGAGAACCCGCCCAAGAAGTACCAGGACATCTATCCCTTCAACTTCGAGTCCGACGACTGGCAGGGATTGTGGGCCGAGCTCAAGAGCGTGCTCGACCACTGGATCGGCGAAGGCATCCGCGTGTTCCGGGTGGACAATCCGCACACCAAGGCCTTCCCGTTCTGGGAGTGGGCCATCACCGAGGTGCACCGCACCCACCCGGACGTGATCTTCCTGGCCGAGGCCTTCACCCGGCCGAAGGTGATGCACCGCCTGGCCAAGCTGGGCTACAACCAGTCCTACACCTACTTCACCTGGCGCAACACCAAGCAGGACCTGGTCGAGTACTTCACCGAGCTGAGCACGCCCCCGGGATCGGACTATTTCCGGCCCAACGCCTGGCCGAACACGCCGGACATCCTGCATGCCCAGTTGCAGACGGGCCTGGCGCCGGTCTTCATGTCGCGCCTGGTGCTCGCGGCCATGCTGTCGGCCAACTACGGGCTGTACGGGCCGGCCTACGAGCTGCTCGAACACCTGCCGCGGGGCCCCGGCAGCGAGGAGTACCTCGACTCCGAGAAGTACCAGCTGCGCACCTGGAACCACGACGACCCGCGCAGCCTGGCGCCCTTCATCGCCCGCATCAACGCCATCCGCCACGCCAACCCGGCGCTGCAGGACAACCGCATCCGCTTCCTGGAAGTCGACAACGACCAGATCGTCGCCTGGCTCAAGACCAGCGCCGACGGGCAGAACGCGGTGATCACCGTGGTGACCCTCGACCCCTACCACCTGCAGTCCGGGTGGATCCACCTCGAGCCCCACACGCTCGGCGTGCCGCCCGGCGGCCGCTTCCAGGTGCACGACCAGCTCAGCAACCTGTACTTCGACTGGCAGGGCAACCGCCATTTCGTGCGGCTCGATCCGGCCCAGGTGCCGGCCCATGTGTTCGTGCTGCGCCGGCGCGTGCGCGACGAGCGTGACTTCGACTACTTCCAGTGAGCGCATGAGCGGACCGACCCCCCAACTTGCCCTGGACAGCCCCGTCATCGAATCGGGCGACGATCCGCTGTGGTACCGGGACGCGGTGATCTACCAGCTCAATGTGAAGGCCTTCTACGACTCCGATGGCGACGGCGTGGGGGACTTCAAGGGCGTGACCAGCAAACTGGATTACGTACGCGACCTGGGCGTCAACACGATCTGGCTGATGCCCTTCTATCCCTCGCCGCTGCGTGACGACGGCTACGACATCGCGGCCTACGAGGACGTCCATCCGCAGTTCGGAACACTCGATGACTTCCGGGAGATGCTGCACGAGGCGCACCGGCGCGGACTGCGGGTGATCACCGAACTGGTCATCAACCACACTTCCGACCAGCACCCCTGGTTCCAGGCGGCGCGCCGTGCCCCCCCCGGCTCGCCAGAACGTGATTTCTATGTCTGGAGCGACACCGACACACGGTACGCCGGAACCCGCATCATCTTCACGGACACCGAG
>DAIMZU010000294.1:0-4520 GCA_036733845.1 Ramlibacter sp. | reverse complement strand
GAAGTCCAGGTGCATGGGAAGAGCGGAAGTGACGGCGGCCGGTCTGCCGGGCGGCGAGGTGGTGAAAGCCCATTGTGCGCAGGCCGCCGGCAATTTGCGTCATCATCCTCCAGGAAAGGACTTCTGATGACTCTGCCATTCCGAATTGCCGGATTGCTGGCCCTGGCCTGGATGCTCTCGGCCTGCGCCGGCTACAGCCCCGCCGCCGTCCGCACGGGCATGTCGGCCGACGAGGTCCAGCGGCTGATGGGGCCGCCCACCGGGCGCCATGCCTTGCCTGGCGGCGGCAGCCGTCTCGAGTTTGCCCGCGGTCCACAGGGCTTCCACACCTACATGGTCGGCCTCGACGCGACGGGACGCACGACCGGGTGGCAGCAGGTGCTGCAGGAGAACAGTTTCCATGCGATCCGGCCCGGCCTGTCCCGCGAGGAACTGCTGCGCGCGCTGGGCCGACCCGGCTTCGTGCGCGCGGGCGGATACCAGCCGGGCGAGGTCTGGACCTACCGCTTCGACGACGTGTTCTGCCGCTGGTGGGAGGTGGAGGTGGTCGACGGCCGCGTCCGTGGCGCCGGCTTCTCGCCCGATCCGCGCTGCGAGAAGAACGTCGAGCGCGACATGCCCTGAGTAGCGCGCCCGTGGAGTCGCAGCCCCTGCTGGCTTCGGTGCAGCACCTGCTCCAGACGCAGGGCTACGCTTTCCTCGTCCTGGGCCTGGTCATCGAGGGCGAGACGGTCGTCCTCCTGGCAGGGTTTGCCGCCCACCTCGGGTGGATGCGCCTGCCGGTGGTGATCGGCATCGCCGCGGCCGTCACCTGGCTCATGGACCAGTCGATGTTCTGGCTGGGGCGCTGGAAGGGCGAGGCCGTGCTCTCGCGCTGGCCCCGCATGGCCGCATCGATCGGCCGGGCGCATGGGCTCATCGAGCAGTATCCGCATGCCAGCGTGATCGGGGTGCGCTTCGCCTACGGTTTGCGCACTGTCGGCCCCATCGTGATCGGCGCGTCCGGCTTGCCTGCCATCCAGTACGCCGCCCTCAGCGCCGTGGCGGCGAGCCTGTGGGCCGCGCTGTTCGCTTCCCTGGGTTTCTATTTCGGGGCGGCGGCCGAGCAGGTCCTGGCGCGCGCCGGGCGGGCGCAGCTGGGACTGCTGGCGCTGCTCGCCGTGGCCGTTCTGGCGGGTGCATGGTGGCGGCGCCGCAGGGCCGCCGCAGCCGGTCGCGCGGACTCCTAGTCCGGCTTGCGCGCCATGTAGAACAGCACCGAACCCGACCCCGCCACCAGCGCCAGCACCGTGAAACCGAGCCGGTAGTCGCCGGTGAGGTCATGCAGTCCGCCGGCGACCAGGGGCCCGGCCACCTGCCCCGCCGCGATGATGAAGGCCGACAGGCCCATGATCATGCCGATGGCCCCGACACCGAAGTAGTCGGCGCGGAGGGCCTGCATGAACGGCCCGCGCAGGCCCCAGGCGAAGCCGTGCACGACCGCAAACCCGACCAGCCAGACGGGTCCGGCGGCATAGGCCAGCATCAGCAGCCCGGCCATGTGCCCGAGCATGCACGCGGAGGCGACCCTGCGCTTGTTCCAGCGGTCGCCGAGCGCCGCTCCGGCGAGCACGCCGGCCACCTGGAAGACCGTCATGAGCGTCACCACGAGCGAGGACTGGGCCAGTGAATAGCCCAGGCCTTCCTTCATGTGCGAGATCGCATGCACGTTCACCGACGCCACCACGAGCAGGGCGAAGGCGTGGCCCAGTCCCAGCAGCCAGAATGCGCGGGTGCGCAGCGCCTGGGCGGCGGTGAAGCTGCGCTCTGGCGGACTGGGCTCGATGGCGCCGTGCTCGCCCTGCGGCACCGGTGCCGCGTCGCCGTCCTCGTGCTCGCCGATGTCCGCAGGCCGCCGGTGCAGCACGCGCGTCATGGGCAGCCCGAGCACCAGCACCAGGACGCCCGAGCCGAAGGCGGTGGCGCGCCAGCCGAAGGCCTGGATGGACCCGGCCACCAGCGGCACGGCCACCCCACCCACCGCCAGGCCCAGGCTCATGATCGACAGGGCGCGTGCGCGCTGCCGGCGGAACCAGTGGACGATGGTCACGGTGAGCGGGAAATAGCCGGACATCGATGCGCCGATGGCCACCAGCACCATGGCTCCGTAGAAGCCTGCCAGGGTCTCGACCTGGCTCAGGGCCATCATGCCAAGGGCGAAGGCGAGCAGGCCGAACTGCACCATGCGGCGCGATCCGAAGCGGTCGACCAGCCAGCCTTGCAGCGGACCGAGCAACGCCCCTTCGATCGACTGGATCGCGGCGCCCGCGGACAGCGCCGTCTTGCTCCAGCCGCGCTCGGCGGACAGGGCCGCCACGTACGCGCCGAAGCCGTGGACCAGCAGGCAGCCGTTCAGGAACTGGATGGCCGCGCCGGCACCGACGATGCGCCAGCCATGGAAGATCTTGCGGTGGTTGTGCGGGAACAAGCCCTCAAGTCTATTCCAGCCGCGGCCCGGCCGTGCGGCAGGGCGAGCATTCAGGTGGCCGCGCCAGCGGCCTGCAAAGCCACCGTCGCGCGCCCGGGCCGCGACCGGGCGAACGCGCGGTACGCCTCGCAGGCCTGCCGCCAGCTCGCCAGCGTGTCCATGCGATCGAGCCAGGCCCGCACCCGGGCGAATGGGGAGAGGTCGGCGCCCACCAGGTCTGCCAGGCTAAGGATGGATGCGCCGTGGAAATCCGCGATGGACAGCTGCCCGCCGACCAGCCAGCCGCCCTCGCCGGCAAGCAGGTGCGCGTCCAGGACCGCGAGCCAGCGCAGGGATGCCGCGCGTCCCCATTCGATGGTCGCGCGCGTCGCCTCGTCGCTGGCACGCGCATGGTGCGGCATGAGCTGCGGGTAGACGTACTGGTAGCCGAAGTCACGATAGAAATTGGACTCGAACCAGGCGATGCGCTCGTCGACCCGGGCGGCCGCCTGCAGGTCGACCGGGTACAGCGGCGAGCCGGCCCGGCGCGCCAGGTAGCGCAGGATGGCGGACGATTCGGTGAGCACGAAGCCACCATCGTCGAGCACCGGGACCAGCCGGTTCGGGTTCAAGGTGGCCAGTGGCGCCTGGTGGTGCTCTCCCTTCATCAGGCTCACCGGCCGGACATTCACTGGCAAGTCCAGTTCCAGGCACGCCGCCAGCACGGCACGCGAGGTGGTGGCGATCGGGTCGATGTAGAGGTCCATGCCGCGTCTCCTTCGGTGCAGATGGTGGCACCGGGCCGGTTGCCCGTTAAGGGGCTGCGCCGCAAAATGGCGTTTCATGGATGCAATGCAGCTCCCCTGGGCCGACCTCCAGGTGTTCCTCGCCGCGGCGCACGGAGGCAGCCTGGTCGAAGCTGGCCGGCGCACCGGCTCCAGCGCCGCCACGGTCATGAGGCGCCTGCGCAGCCTGGAACAGGCGCTGTCATGCCAGCTGTTCACCCGAAGTACCCGAGGCACCGTCCTCACGGCAGCGGGCCGGGAACTCCTGGCCCACGTGGAAACCATCGAGCAGCATGTGCTGGCCGCCCAGCGCCAGGTCGGCGCCACCGACCAGCGGCTGTCCGGGCTGCTGCGCGTGGCGACGGTGGACGACCTGCTGCAGGCGGTGCTCGCGCCGGTGGTGGCGCAATTCGCGCGGCGACATCCGGCCGTGTGCCTGGACCTCGTCGTGGGCGATGCGCATTCGGACCTGTCCCGGCGCGCCGCCGATGTCGCGATCCGGCCCGGAGTTCGCCCCGGAACGCCAGACCTCATCGCGCGCCGGGTCGGTCCCCTGGCGGTCGCGCTTTACGCCGGCGCCGGGTGGGTTGCCGCACACGGGCTGCCTTCCCTGCAGGACCTCGCTCGCAGTCCGCTGGTGCGTGCCGACGAGGCGCGTCGGCTTTTGCCGATGGAGATGTTCCTGGATCGCCACGGCGCGCAAGGGCGGGGAGCGGTTCGCAGCAATTCGATGGTGGCGCGCTGCATGGCCCTGCGCGAGGGCCTGGGCATCGGCCTCCTGCCGTGCTTCCTGGGCGACCGGGAGCCCGGGCTCGTGCGTGCCATGCCGCCCCTGCCGGATGCGGGGGCCGAGCTGTGGGTGCTGATGCACGCCGACCTGCGGCGCAACGCCCGGGCGCGGGCGTTCGCCGACTTCACGTTCGAGCAGCTATGGACGCAGCGGCACGCGTTCGCCGGCGAGTCGCGCTGAGCCTGATCGACGACGGCGTTGCCGATTCCCGCCAACGCCCGCCGCAACCGCCATCAACGCATGAACAGCTTGGCGAAGATGACGCCGATGCCGAAGGCGACACCGACCGCCGCCAACGGGTTGGCGTGCACCTGCTCGCGCACGCGGTCACCGTATTCCTGGTGCATGCCCATCATCCGCTCGCTGCCGGAACCCAGCGTCTGCTCCAGGCGGTCGACCGCCTCGTGCACTTTCTGCGCCATGCGATGCACGGTCCCTTCGCCGTTCAGGTCGGGGGCTTCGCCGATGGAACTCACACCCGATGCGCCGGCACCTGCGG
>DAIMZU010000293.1:0-4522 GCA_036733845.1 Ramlibacter sp. | reverse complement strand
CCTCTGCGCCGATGATAGTGCGGATTCCCGTGTGAAAGTAGGACATCGTCAGGCTATTAATCCAGCCCAAAAACCCCCGACATCGAAAGATGCCGGGGGTTTTTGCTTTGGGGCGCGCGATTCAGTTCAGGCGACCTCACGCTCAATAGGCGTTGGCGGTTTCCCAATCGGTGCAGGCGCGCCGGCCGGGGCACCTTCCCCACCGGCCTGATCGGAATGACCAGCGCCGCTGCGTCCCAGGATCGACTCGACCGCGCCGTCCACGTCCGCAAAACACGGACTGCCCGCCAGCGGGCCCCTGGACAGCAATTGTCCCAGCGGGCCTTCGCCTGCGCGTACGCCCGAAAAACGCGTTTGCACGCCGCTTGCGGCAAGCCCGTGGAGTTCCTTCTGGAGCGTATGGATCGCAGTCAGGTCGAGATGGGAGACCCTGGAAAAATCCAGCACCAGGTGGCGTGTCTCGCGGGGTATGTCGGTCAGCCGGTTTGCAAAACGGGGAACGTTGCCGAAGAACAAGGTGCCATTGGCGCGCACGACCTCGACGCCGCGATCCCTCAGGCTCGTGTCGAGCACCTGCGTGTCCGGCAGCTCCGCCGCCGCGGGCGGGGAATGCCGCCGAAGCCTGAGCGCACGGACGGTCAGGTGGATGAATTCAAGAAAGATGCCGAGCGCCACTCCCTGGCCAACCCGGCCGTTGAGGACCATGGCAATGACCGCGAGGATCACGAGCAGGTTGATCGCTGTATCTGCGCGGGTCTTGATGGCATACAAGTCGCGCAGGAGCTGCCAGATGCGCACATCCACCATGCGTACGCCGCTGACTATCAGCACGCCAGCGAACGCAGCCAGCGGAAGCAGTTCGAGCACCCCTGACGCGACGACCGCTGCGAAGACGATCAGCACGCAGCTCGCGGTGGCAACACGCGGCTCCGGGCCGTGGCGCGCCGCCAGCAGCGACAAGGGCGCATTGGTGGACGTCGGTAGGGCGCCGACAGTGCCGCAGACGATGTTGGCCAGACCCTGGGACTGCAGCAGCGGATAGATGCTGCGTCGCCGACCCAGGTTGGACATCGATGCCGACGTGAAGGCGCCGTTCATTCCCGACTGGAAGGCCAGCAGGAGCGCGAACGGAAGGACGTCGAGGATGTTGTCGCTCAGCCAGTCGAGCGAGAACACCGAAGGCAAGGCCTGCCAGGTCCATTGCAGTGCCGGCAGGATGGCCACGCCAGCCAGCGTGGGGCCGAGGGCCTGTTCCCCTGACGTCCACGCCAGCAGGTGGTGAAGCCCGGTCCCGGCCGCCAATGCGGCAAGCGGCCCATACGAGGAAATCCGGGACGAACTCGCGCGCCACGCCAGCCAGATCGCGATGGCGCCCACCGCGACCGCACCCGGGCGGATATCGTGAAAGGCCTGCACCGCATGCGCCAGCGTGCCGGGCCGGCCCCCCAGCCAGGACGAGAGCTGCGACAGGATCACCAGCAGGCCGATGCCACTGACGAAGCCGATACTCACCGGCAGCGGCATGTAGGTGACGATGTCCGACATGCGCAGCGTGGCAAGAACCACCAGCAACATGCCGCTGATGACGACCGTCAGTGACATCAGCGCCCACAGGTGCATCATGGAGGTGTCGGCCGCCCCCTTGGCGAGCAGGCTCGTGGCGAGCGCCGCCCAGATGATGGCCAGCGAAGAGGACGGCGCCGTGATGGTGGCCCGCATCGGCGCCATGAGGGACGCAAGGAGTCCGCCCACCACTGACGAGATGATCGCCGCTGCGATGCCGAGCGAACTGGCTTCGGCGCTCAGTGGCGAGGTCGCCAGCGTCCCCATGCCGATCATCACCGAGAGATTGATCAGTCCCATGGTCGTGGTGCCGACCACGAACGCCTTCAGGTCAGCATGCATGGGCTTGCCCCGCTGCGACCCGCCCGAGGGCGACATGAAATGGCATCGACGATCCCTTCGGTCTGTGCGCGCAAATGACGGCCGGACTGAAGTGCGCTCTTCATTATTTGCAGCCGTTCAGCTACGTGCAAGTGCGCCAACGCGGCAACCCCGGGTGGGTGACCTGTGTCACAAAGTAACGCACGCCGAGGACGACACACCGCGGCAGGTCGTTCGACAGCAGCAGTCGCTCAAGAGCCCGCACCGCCGAGGCCGGGGCGGCGGGCCGGTTGCCGCAGCGTTTCAGTTGGCGGCGAAGCAGTAGAAAAGGCCATCCCCGCCGGTCGGACGGATCCTTTCCATGCTGCATCCGGCCGTCGGGTGGGCCGAATTCCACGACGTGGCCCAGGCCGCGGCGATCGGCCCCACGCGGTCATGATGGCCCGTCATGGCCGACCCCTCGGGCGTGCTTCGGGTCCAGTTGCCGCAGGTCATGTCGGCGAGCTGGGCGCCGCCGGCCATGCCTCCCGGGAAGGCTGTTCCATCCGGGCGGGAGCCGGTCAGGATGTCGTGCTTGTTGGGCCGCTCGGTGCGCCCGTTCACGGTTCGTCCGCTTTCGTCGAGCGCGGTTTCCCGGGTGATGTTGTTGTTCGGGGAGTGCAGGTCTTCGACGTTGCGGGCAATCACGACACCCTTGGCGTTCTGCCACGGCCCCTTGCCGATGCGGTCCCGGGCGTTCACGAACTCCGGGCTGTTGAGTGCAGGCGCCTGGGTACTCAGGTAGGCGCGCCACTGCCGTGCGCCGGCGCCGGCGGCCTGGGCGAGCGCCTGGCAGTGACGGTCCGCACCCGCCAACCCGCCCAGGTCGCCGCCCTTGCCAGGGTTGACGCTGGTCACGAAAAAGCTCATGCCTTGCGGGCCGGCCGGCGCCGTGGCCGCGCATCCGGCCAAACCGAGCACACTGGCCGCAGCCAAAGTTCCGATCAGGGGCGAAATGCGCATCGGTGGGTCCTTTCAGGTCCTCCGAGTGTTGCCATCTCTGCGGGCGTCCGATCGGGTGATTACCCTAGGGTTCCGCTGCTCATGCGTTCCGGATCCAGTCACCATCGACGCGCGCAGCGCCGGCGCGTTCCAGCTCACCCAGCAGTTCCAGCACCCATTCGGTGGCCAGCACCCGCGGCGCCCATCGCGCCCGGATGGTCTGCAGGTAAGGCGTGGCCATGGCCCAGGCCAGGAACTCGTCGCGGTCGTGGCGCTCCTGCTGCAGCAGGTGGAATTTCAGCAGCACCTTCGCGCCGTGGCGTGCGTGCTTCGCCGGATCTGCCGCGAGGCTGGCCAGGCGGGCGCGTGCCCGGGTCAGCGCGCTGTCGACGTCCTCGAAGGCCGGCCCGTGCCCAGGCACCACGACGCGCGGCTGCAGGCTCTCGATCAGGTCCAGAGTGTCCCCGACCTCCTTGAAGGCGTCTTCGCCATCGAGCTCCGGGAACACCACGCCGAAGCCGTTGTTCCACAGCGCGTCGGCTGACACGAGCAGGCGGGACCGGGGCTCGAACAGGATGACGGAGTGCGGGTCGTGACCGGGGGCAGCGTGCACCTCCCAGGACTGTCCGCCCAGGCGGGGCGTCATGCCGGGCGTGAGCGCGCCATCGGCCCGGAACCGTGGGCATTGCTGGCCCGTGGGGACATAGGTGAGCGCGACCGGATCCCAATTGCGCACCTGCGCGAACTGCGCGGGCGGCACCCAGGTCAACAGGCCAGGGAACCGGGACTGGAGCGCGGCGTTGCCGCCGCAATGATCGCTGTGCAGATGCGTGTTCACCAGAACAGTCAAGGAGGCCTTGCCCAGGGCGTGCTCGACCAGCGCCACCGTCTGCTCGGCCTGGGTGACATAGCCACTGTCGATGAGGGCGGCCTCGGCGCCGTCGGAGACGAGCAGGTTGTTCGACGACAGCCAGTTGCGCTCGAGCAGGGTGACGCCGGAGGGCAGGCGAGCCGCCGGCGCGCCGGCGGTCGCGGGGCTGCGCCCGCTCACTTGCCGCTGCGCAGCTCTCGCCGCAGGATCTTGCCGACGTTGCTCTTGGGAAGTTCGTCGCGGAATTCGATGTACTTGGGCACCTTGTAGCCGGTGAGGTTCTCGCGGCAGTAGCGGGCCACGTCGTCTTCGGTGAGCAGGGGGTCGTTCTTGACGATGAAGACCTTGATGGCCTCGCCCTGCATCGCATCGGGAATGCCCACGGCGGCGCATTCGACCACGCCCGGGCACAGCGAGATCACGTTCTCGAGTTCGTTGGGATACACATTGAACCCGCTGACCAGAATCATGTCCTTCTTGCGGTCGATGATGCGGATGTAACCCCGCGCGTCCATGATGCCGACGTCGCCCGTGCGCATGAACCCGTCGGGCGTGAAGGCCTTGGCGGTCTCGCCAGGCTGGTTGTAGTAGCCGCGCATGACGTTCGGACCGCGGATGCAGATTTCGCCCGATTCGCCGAGCGGCAGGCTGCGGCCGTCGTCGTCCTTGAGGGCGATGTCGATGCCGGGCAGCGGCAGGCCGATGGAGCCCGAGAACTCCCGGGCCGTGACCGGATTGTTGGTGCCGATGGCGCAGGTCTCGCTCATGCCCCAGCCTTCCACCATG
>DAIMZU010000292.1:0-4535 GCA_036733845.1 Ramlibacter sp. | reverse complement strand
TTCCCACCCTTTGCCGCAAGCGCATTGAAAGCGACGAAGGGACTGGCAGCGGCAAGTGCCCACGCGGCCTGCACGTGCCGCTGGATGAAGCGTCGCCGCTGCAATTCGGGCGGCCAGGAACCAGCGTTGTCCGGATGCGGATCGTCCATTGCAGCCTCCATTGGCGCGGCTGAAAGTGGAAAAAGCCGCACTCATTAATTCTTTGCCGCGGCCACACGCGAGTCAACCTCAGCCATTCGCGACATCTTTCACGCGGGCTGCCAATGATGCACACTCCAGGCGAGTCTTTCTTTCCGGGGGAGAGCAATGCGCGCGCTGCGGTGGCTGCTGCTGATGTCGTGGCTGATGCTGGCAGGGCTTGCGTGGCCCGTTGCAGCCGGCGCCACGGAATTGTTCGTTTCCCCATCGGGGGACGACGCCGCTTCTGGAGGGCGTTCAACACCTCTGCGCACAGTGGGCAGGGCAGCCAGCCTGGCGCGGCCCGGCGCCACGATTCACATCATGCCGGGGACCTACCTGGAGCAGCTCATCACTCACGCAGCGGGAACCCCGGACAAGCCGATCGTGTTTGCCGCGTTTGAATCAGGTGTTGTGCTCGACGGCGCCTTGCTGCCACCCGAGCCCCATGCCGGCCGCGAGCAGAATCGCGGCGTCGTGGAGTTGCGCCACGCGTGGAACGTGGTGCGAGGCCTGACCATCCGCAACTCACCTTACTCCGGCATCGTGCTGGGTGCATCGCATCTGGTGGTGACTGGCAACACGGTGACCGGCACGCGCCGGCACGCCATCTCCACCGACACCCGGTTCCAGCCCACGCAGCCTGCGGGCCTCCTCACAGACATCACGATCAGCGGCAACAGGGTGACCCGGGCTGTGCAGCGCGGCCTCGGCTATGGGCAGGCCATCAGCCTCATCGCCGATGGCTTCAGCATCCGGGAAAACGAAGTCCTGGAAAGCCACACCGAGGGCATCGACGTCTGGCTGGGCGCCCGCAACGGCAGCGTGGTGGGCAACCATGTTCACCACAACGTGCGCACCGGCATCTATCTCGATGGTGTCATCGATGTGGTGGTGCGAGCCAACCGGGTCCATGACAACGGCCACTGGCTGGACGGCAGCGTGCCCGGCGCCGGCAACGGCCACGGCATTGGCGTAGCCTCAGAGGACACGAACTACCCCACCCGGGGTGTCATCGTTGTCAACAACCTCGTGTATCGCAACCAGCGCACAGGCATCTTCGTGTGGGACAGCCCGACTGCAGCCGGTTATCGCGGTTCACAGGACGTCCTCATCGCCTACAACACGGTGCTGGAAAACGGCCACGGTGCGATCCGTCTCGTCGACGGCATTGGCAACACCGGAGAAGTGGCCTTCAATATTTACGATGGCAGATCGCCTGTCAGTGGCGACATGGACGTGTACAGCAACTTTCGCGCTTCCCCGGAGGACTTCGTCGGCAAGGCCCGTGGTGATTTTCGGCTGCGAGACGGCCATCGGGGCCGAAACAGAGGAGGCGCCTTTCGGCATCCAGCCTTCAAGGCGGTCAAAGTCATGACCGATTACCAGGGCGCCCCGCGTGGCGAGAGGCCGGATGCTGGCGCCTTTGAAGCCAATCGATCGCGCCAGTGAGGACGTCCTCCTCGACAGAGCGTGCGCTCTGAGCGGTGGAATGCAAAAAACCCCGCCATCTGGCGAGGTTTTCGACTGAATTCCTGGTAGGACGTGCAGGATTCGAACCTGCGACCAACGGATTAAAAGTCCGCTGCTCTACCAACTGAGCTAACGTCCCACACTTGACTTCACTGCTGCAGATCGAGCACTGCAGCAAGCCTGCGAGTATAGCCTAATTCGGCCGTCGCGGTCGAGCCAAGCGATCCAGAAGATGGCCCGCCGCGCACTGGCCGAAGGTGGCCGTGACGCTCACGACCGAGCCATAGCCATGGCAGTTGAGGCTGCCATCGCCGCCGATGGCGCAGGAGGGGTCGGGCGCCGCCACGGCTTCGCGGCTGAAGACGCAGTCGATGCCGATGGCCTTGCCTTCGCGCGGGGCGCCATGGAACTTGCGCAGGCGGTAGCGCACCTGGGCGAGCAAGGGATCGTGGGTGCAGCGCGCGAGGTCGTCGATGTCCACCTTGTGCGCGTGGCGCTTTCCGCCGGCCGCGCCCACGACCACGAAGGGCATGCGCGTGCGCCGGGCCCATTGGGCCATGGCGGTCTTGGCCTGCACCTGGTCGCAGGCGTCGATGACGGCGTCCACGCCCTGGGGCAGCAGCGCGGGCCAGTTGTCCGCATCGACGAATTCCTCGATGCCGTGGACCACGCAGCGCGGATGGATGCGGGCGATGCGCTCGCGCATGGCCTGGACCTTGGCCTGCCCGACGGTGTCGCTGAGGGCGTGCACCTGCCGGTTGATGTTGGATTCGGCGACGTGGTCCAGGTCGATGAGGGTGAGCGCGCCGATGCCGCTGCGCGCGAGCGCCTCGGCGGCCCAGGACCCTACGCCACCGATGCCCGCGACGGCCACGTGCGAACGCCGGATCGCGGCGGCGCCCGCCAGGCCGTACAGGCGTTCCAGGCCGCCGAAGCGGCGCTGCAGGTCGGCCTCGGCGTCGAGCGAACTCACCGCAGGCGTGCGAGGCGCTCGCGCGCCGCGGCAGCGGCCTCGGACTGCGGATAGGCGGCGACGAGGTCCTGCAGCGTCTGGCGCGCGGCGTCCAGGTCCTTGAGTTCGATCTGGCAGTTGGCGATGGACAGTACCGACTCGGGCGCGCGGGGGTGGTCCGGCGCCTGCTGCAGCAGCGCGCGGAAGTTCGCGATCGCGCCGTTGTAATCCCGCGTGGCATAGCGCGCATTGCCCAGCCAGAACAGGGCCGAGGGATACAGCGCGCTGCGCGGGTACTTGCGCGCGAACTCCCCGAAGGCAGACTGCGCGGCCGGGAAGTCGCCGCGCCGGAAGGTGCCGAGCGCGGCTTCGTACTCGCGCTGTTCGGCGGGCTCGACCGTGATCTCGCGGCCGTCGACGGTCATGCGGACCGGCTCGAACCGCTTGAGTCGCTCCTCGGCCCCCTGCAGGCGCTGTTCGACCAGTTGGGCCATGTCGCGCTGCCGGCGCTGGGTCTCGGAAAGTTCACGGACGAGCTGCTCATTCTGGCCGCGCATCTGCGCCAGCTCACCGCCCACGCTTTCGATGCGTGTGTTCAGCTCGAGGAGGCTGCGGCGCAGCTGGGTGTTTTCCTCGGTGGACCGGCGCAGTTCCTC
Organism: Ramlibacter sp.; assembly: GCA_036733845.1. Taxonomy (GTDB): domain Bacteria; phylum Pseudomonadota; class Gammaproteobacteria; order Burkholderiales; family Burkholderiaceae_C; genus Ramlibacter. The sequence continues at coordinate 1,277 of DAIMZU010000292.1, read as the reverse complement.
GGACAGCCGCGCCAGTTCGCGCTGCGACTGCACGCGCTCGGTTTCGAAGCGCTGGCGCAGCTCGAGAATGGCACGGCGCGCCTCGTCGTCGCCACCAAAGAATGCGTGGGCCGGCAGTGAAGCCAGGCCAGAGGCGGCGACTGCAGCCGCCGCCAGGAGGGTGCGGACGGCCTTCATCAGCGGTAGGCCAGTTCGACGCGGCGGTTGCGGGCGTGCGCGTCCTCGTCGCTGCCGGTGGCCGCCAGCTTTTCCTTGCCGAAGCTCACGGCTTCGAGCTGGGCGTCCTGCACGCCGAGCAGCGTGAGCGCGCGGCGCACCGACTCGGCCCGCTTCTGGCCCAGCGCGAGGTTGTACTCACGGCCGCCGCGTTCATCCGTGTGGCCCTCCAGCACGAGCCGGCGGTTGCCGCCCGATCGCAGGTGGCGGGCGTGCGCCTCGATGACCGGCTGGAATTCCGGCTTGATGGTGAAGCTGTCGTAGTCGAAGTAGACGACGCGCGCGACACCCACGGGCCCCTGCTGCTGCGCCGCCGCGCTGTCGGCGGCGACGGGGGCGACCCGGCTCTGCACCGGGGCGTTCGGGTCGACCGGCCGCCCCGCCTGCCCTCCCCCGGGCCCGCCGGGCGCGGGGACTTCGCCGATGTTGGTGGGCCGTGCGTCCACCACCGGGACTTCGTCGAGCTTGACGGTCGAGCCGCAACCGGCCAGGGTGGCGGCCGCGAGTGCGACGGCGAGGAAACGATGCTTATGAGTCATGCGGAAAACTCCTTGTTCTCGTGTGTTCGTGTTCTGTCGTGGGACCGTGCTCAGGCGGCCTGGTAAGGGCCCCAGTCCGGCTCGCGGATGTCGCTGCCCTGCACCGCGAGGCGCGCCTTGATGCGCCCGTCGACCGTGGTGGTCATCAGCGCGTCGCGCCCGCCCTGCCGCGTGGCATAGACGATCAGCCGTCCATTCGGCGCGAAGCTCGGGCTTTCGTCCGCGCCTGTGTCGGTGATCGGTGCCGCCGATCCGCTGGAGAGATCCATGACGTGCAGCCTGAAGGCGCCCGAGACGCGCGAAATGTAGGCGAGCCAGCGACCGTCGCGGCTGATCGAAGGCGAGATGTTGTAAGTGCCGGTGAACGTGACGCGTTCGACGTTCCCTCCGGTGGTCGGCACGCGGTAGATCTGCGGCGCGCCTCCGCGGTCGCTCACGAAGTAGATCATGCGGCCATCGGGCGCGTAGACCGGTTCGGTGTCGATGCTGCCGGACTGGATCAGGCGCCGGGGCTCCCCACCC
>DAIMZU010000291.1:0-4545 GCA_036733845.1 Ramlibacter sp. | reverse complement strand
GCGAACTGCGCGAGATCGCCTCGCCGCCGGTGGCCATCAAGGACAAGCTGGCCTCGCGCATCAAGGTGATCTCCCGCATGGACATCGCCGAGAAGCGGGTGCCGCAGGACGGGCGCATGAAGCTCAAGATCGGCCCCGAGCGGGTGATCGACTTCCGCGTCAGCACGCTGCCCACGCTGTTCGGCGAGAAGGTCGTCATCCGTATCCTCGACCCGAGCAGCGCCCGCCTGGGCATCGAGGCCCTGGGCTACGAACCCGACGAAAAAGCGCGCCTGCTCGAAGCGATCCAGCGGCCCTACGGCATGGTGCTGGTCACCGGGCCGACCGGCTCGGGCAAGACGGTGTCGCTCTATACCTGCCTGAACCTGCTGAACAAGCCGGGCGTGAACATCGCGACCGCCGAGGACCCCGCCGAAATCAACCTGCCAGGGGTCAACCAGGTCAACGTCAACGACAAGGCCGGACTGACCTTCGCGACGGCCCTGCGCGCCTTCCTGCGGCAGGACCCGGACATCATCATGGTCGGCGAGATCCGCGACCTGGAGACCGCCGACATCGCGGTCAAGGCGGCGCAGACCGGCCACATGGTCATGTCCACGCTGCACACCAACGATGCGCCGAGCACGCTTTCGCGGCTGCGCAACATGGGCGTGGCGCCCTTCAACATCGCCGCCAGCGTGCTGCTGATCACCGCGCAGCGACTGGCCCGGCGCCTGTGCGCGAACTGCAAGGTCCCCGCCGACATTCCGCACGAAGCCCTGCTCCTGGCCGGCTACACCGAGCAGGACCTCGACGGAAGCTGGGTGCCTTACAAGCCCGTGGGCTGCCCTTCGTGCAACAACGGCTACAAGGGCCGCGTCGGCCTTTATCAGGTCATGCCGATCAGCGAGGAGATCCAGCGCATCATCCTGCGCGACGGCAGTGCGCTTGAAATGGCCGAGCAGGCGCGCCGCGAGGGGGTTCGGACCCTGCGCGAATCGGGGCTGATCAAGGTCAGGCTCGGCATCACTTCCCTCGAGGAAGTGATCAATTGCACCAACACCTGAGACGATCCAGCAGGAGGATTCACCCCGGATGGCGACCGCAACAGCAAGCAAATCGATCGGCGACACCGTCTTCGAGTGGGAGGGCAAGGATCGCAACGGCAAGATCGTGCGCGGCGAAATGCGCGCCGGCGGCGAGAACCAGGTCACCGCATCGCTGCGGCGGCAGGGCGTCACGCCCACCAAGGTACGCAAGCGCCGCATGCGCCGGGGCCAGCGGATCCGGCCCAAGGACATTGCGGTGTTCACCCGGCAGCTCGCCACCATGATGAAGGCGGGCGTGCCGCTGCTGCAGGCCTTCGACATTGTCGGGCGCGGCCATCCGAATGCCAGCCTGGCCCGGATGCTCAACGAGATCCGCATGGACGTCGAGACCGGCACCGCCCTCTCCGCGGCCTTCCGCAAGTACCCGCAGCACTTCGACAGCCTCTACTGCAACCTCGTCGAGGCCGGTGAGGCGGCGGGTATCCTGGAAAGCCTGCTCGACCGGCTGGCGGTCTACATGGAAAAGACCGAGGCGATCAAGTCCAAGATCAAGACGGCGCTCATGTACCCGATCGCGGTGGTGGCGGTGGCCTTCGTCGTGGTCTCGGTCATCATGATCTTCGTCATTCCCGCCTTCAAGGAGGTGTTCACCTCATTCGGCGCCGACCTGCCGGCGCCCACCCTGGCTGTGATCGCCATGTCGGAGTTCTTCGTGGCGTGGTGGTGGGCGATCTTCGGGGGCATCGGCTTCGGGCTGTACTTCGCCGTCGAGTCCTGGAAGCGAAGCCCCGCCGTCGCGCAATTCATGGACCGCGTGATGCTCAAGATCCCGGTGTTCGGGCAGCTGGTCTACAAGTCGGTGATCGCCCGCTGGACACGCACCCTGTCCACGATGTTCGCGGCCGGCGTCCCGCTGGTCGAGGCCCTCGATTCGGTGGGCGGCGCCTCCGGCAACTCGGTCTACCAGAAGGCGACCGACCGCATCCAGCAGGAAGTCTCGACCGGCGCCAGCCTGACGGCCTCGATGACCAACACGGGCGTCTTCCCGTCGATGGTGCTGCAGATGTCCGCCATCGGCGAGGAATCCGGCGCGCTGGACCACATGCTGGGCAAGGCGGCCGACTTCTACGAAGCCGAGGTCGACGAAATGGTGGCGGGCCTGTCCAGCCTGATGGAGCCGATCATCATCGTGTTCCTGGGCACGATCATCGGCGGCATCGTGGTCTCCATGTACCTGCCCATCTTCAAGCTCGGTTCCGTGGTCTGATGCCGCTGGCGGCCCTCGACGCCCTGCTGGCGGGCCTGTTCGGCCTGCTGGTGGGCAGCTTTCTCAACGTCGTCATCTACCGGCTGCCGCGCATGATGGAGCGTCAGTGGGCGGCCGAGTGCGCGGAAATGTCCGGGCAGCCCGTGCCCGAGCAGCCGCCCTTCGACCTGGTCCGCCCCCGCTCCACCTGCCGGCAGTGCGGCCATGCGATCCGCTGGTACGAGAACATCCCGGTCTTCAGCTACCTGGCCTTGCGCGGACGCTGCTCGGCCTGCGGCACGGCCATCGGTCTGCGCTACCCGCTGGTGGAAGTCGCCACCGGCGGGCTGTTCGCCTTCGTCATCTGGCGCTGGGGCTTCACCCCTGCGGCGGCTGCCTGGTGCGCCTTCTCGGCCTCTCTGCTGGCACTGGCCCTGATCGACTGGGACACCACGCTGTTGCCCGACGACATCACGCTGCCGCTGGTGTGGGGGGGCCTGATCGCCTCAGCGCTCGGCTGGACCGAGCTGGCGCTGGCTGACGCGCTCTGGGGCGCCATCGCCGGGTACCTGTCCCTGTGGTCGGTCTACCACCTGTTCCGCCTGGCCACCGGCAAGGAGGGCATGGGCTTCGGCGACTTCAAGCTCTTCGCCGCCCTGGGCGCCTGGTTCGGCTGGCAGGCCCTGGTCCCGCTGATCCTCATGGCCTCGGTGATCGGAGCGATCGTCGGCATTGCCCTCAAGATGTCCTCGGGCCTGCGCGAGGGCGGCTACGTGCCCTTCGGCCCGTTCCTGGCGCTGGCCGGAATCACCGGCCTCTTTTTCGGGCCGCAGGCCATCCTGCGGGCCATCGGGCTCTGAAGCGGCCATGCTGCGCATCGGGCTGACCGGCGGCATCGGCAGCGGCAAGAGCACCGTGCTGCGCCTGCTCGAGGGCCACGGCGCCGGCGCGATCGACGCCGACGCCATCTCGCGCAGCGTCACCGCCAGCGGCGGCAGCGCCATCGACGCGATCCGGCGGCATTTCGGCGCGCGCTTCATCGCCGCCGACGGCAGCCTGGACCGCGCGCTGATGCGCGAGCATGCCTATGCCCAGCCCGATGCCCGCCGCCAGCTGGAAGCCATCATCCACCCGCTGGTGGGCGCGGGCATCCGCGAGCAGGTCGATCGCTTGCGGGACGCAGGCCGCCGCTGCGTGGTGTTCGACATCCCGCTCCTGGTCGAGTCGGGCCGCTGGCGCTCCGAGGTGCACCGGGTGATGGTGGTCGACTGCAGCGCCCGCACCCAGGTCCAGCGAGTGGTGGCGCGCAGCGGGCTGGCGCCGTCCGAGGTCGAGGCCATCATCGCGGCGCAGGCGCCACGTGGCCTGCGGCTCGCGGCCGCCGACCTGGTCGTGTGCAACGACGGCATCCCGCTCGAGCGCCTCGCCGAAGAAGTGGCTCAGGCGGCGACGAGCTTCGGGCTATGATGGCGCCGCCGTGATTCTTTACGAATACCCGTTCAACGAGCGCATCCGGACCTACCTGCGACTGGAGCATCTGTTCCGGCGCCTCGGCCTGCTCGTGCCGCGCGAGCACCCCATGGACCACCATTTCGCGCTCGCGACGCTGTTCGAGGTCATGGACGTCGCCGCACGCGCCGACCTGAAGTCCGACGTCATGAAGGACCTCGACAAGCAGAAGGCCGCGCTCAACGCATTCAGGGGCAATCCCGCCATCGCCGAGCATGTGCTCGACAAGGTCATCGGGCAGCTCGACGCCTGCTTCGAGGCCGTCAACCAGCAGCCCGGCAAGGCCGGCCACGCGCTGGCGGACAACGAGTGGCTCATGGGCATCCGCAGCCGCATCGGCATTCCGGGCGGCACCTGCGAGTTCGACCTGCCCGGCTACCATGCCTGGCAGCAGCTCGATGCCGGCCGCCGCCAGGCCGACCTGCAGCGCTGGTCCGGCAGCTTCGCGCCCCTGGCCGAGTCGATCCACGTGCTGATGAAGCTGCTGCGCGACTCCGGCGCGCCGCAGAAGGTGATGTCCACCGCCGGCCATTTCCAGCAGACCCTGCCGCAGGGCCGCACCTTCCAGTTGCTGCGCCTGCGCATCGACCCCGCGCTCGACCTGGTGCCCGAGATCAGCGGCAACCGGCTCATGGTCTCCGTGCGCCTCATGAAGCACGAACCCGCCGAACGGCTGCACCCCAGCACGGACAACGTCTCGTTCGAACTCACCCTCTGCGCCTGACTCGAAGCCGCATGAGCGACATCGCCAATCCCCAGCCA
>DAIMZU010000290.1:0-4546 GCA_036733845.1 Ramlibacter sp. | reverse complement strand
CGACGAAGCCGTCATGCGCACGGACCGCTATGGATACGGGGGAGACTTGCCCACCAGCCCACCGACGCATCAGGCCCACTTCGGGCAGATGATCCTGACTTATGAACGCGCGGACGTCCGCACTTCACCCGCTGGCCTGACCGTCTACAGCGATGAAGGTGTCCGGGAGATCCCGGTCGACTGCTCGAGCACGGGGCGCGCTGCGTTGCTGGACGAGTTCTGTGCCGCAGTGATGGACGGCAGGCCGCCCATTCACGACGGACCGTTTGCCCGGGGCACGCTCGCGGCTTGCCTGGCTGTGCTTCGTTCGGGCGAGACCGGCGCGGAGGTGTTCGTCTGATGGGTGCGGAATTTCCCGTCAAGGGTTCTCCCATGCTTGACGTGGTTGTCGTCGCGCGCCGGGAGGAAGCGGAAGGCATCGCGTCGCTTGAACTGCGGCGGATGCCGGGAGAGTGGTTGCCAAGCTTCACGGCAGGCGCCCACATCGAGGTTCATGTCCCCACCGATCAAGGGGTGCTGCACCGCCACTACTCGCTGGCGAACGACCCGTCCGAGCGCCATCGCTACGTCATCGCCATCGGGCGCGATCCCGCCAGTCGTGGCGGGTCGCGATGGATTCACGAGCACCTGCGCGAAGGGCAGCTGCTGCGCATCGGAGAGCCGCGGAACAACTTTCCGCTGGTAGAGGACGCTGCGCGAAGCGTGCTGATCGCCGGGGGTATTGGAATCACACCCTTGCTGGCAATGGCGCGTCGCCTGAGCACGCTGAACAGGAAGTGGTCGCTGTACTACTGCGCGCGCACCCCCGCGCGGGCGGCGTTCCTGCAGGATCTGCTGGACCTCGGAGGCGAAGTGGTTCCCGTCTTCGATGCGATGGCCGGGGTCGCCAAGCTCGACCTGCATGCCCTGGTAGCGAGCACCGCCACTGATACGCACCTGTACTGCTGCGGCCCGGGAAGCCTTCTCAAGGCCTTCCTGGACGCCGCCGGAACTCGCGACAAGCAGACGGTGCATGTCGAATGGTTCTCGGCTCCCCCTGAATCCTCTCCCGGGATGGGCTCGGACTCAGCCTTCACGGTGCGTCTGGCACGCAGCAATCTCACGCTTCAGGTCGGTGCGGACCAGTCGATCCTGGAAGTCGTTCGCGCGGCTGGCATAGACGTCTCCCACTCCTGTCTGGAGGGCATTTGCGGCAGCTGTGAAACGAAGGTTGTCAGCGGCGAATGCGACCACCGTGACCTGATCCTCGCCGACCCGACGTGCCACAAGAGCATGATGATCTGCGTCTCCCGCGCCAAGGGAGATGAGATCACGCTTGACCTGTAGCCGCAGGACCGATACGCAGTGCCACCACCACAGGAGCGCAGACGCATGATCATCGACCCGACGGAATCGCTCAAGCGCTTTCCCCACCCGCTCGGTCGCCCGAGGTGCCGCGCCGAGGCGGAGGACAAGGCATGAGCACTCCCGCTGAATTCGTGCGCCGGCTTGCGCGGCTCGACGTCTGCGCGGTCTCGGACGCCATGGACAAGCTGGGCCTGCCTCCTGCGGTGAGCGGCATCGAGCAACGGTCCACCACCCGGCGCATTGCCGGGCGGGTGGTCACCTACCGCCTCGTCGCGGCTGCGCAGGCGCCCCGGCAGGAGGGCGCTCCGCGGCATCTGGGCACCACCGCTATCGAGATGGCGCAGCCCGGCGAAGTGATCGTCGTCGAGCAGCGCAGCGGTGTGGACGCGGGCAGCTGGGGCGGCATCCTGTCGCTCGGTGCCAAGATGCGCGGGATCGCAGGCGTGATCGCGGACGGCCCGGTCCGCGACATCGACGAGGCACGCGCCTACGACTTCCCGGTCTACTCGCGCGCGCTGACGGCACGTACCGCCCGTGGCCGCGTGGCCGAAGCAGACGCGGGCCGTCCGGTCCGGATCGGCGATGTCACCGTGGGCACCGGGGACTACGTCGTCGCGGACGCCAGCGGAGTGGTCTTCATCCCTGCGGCCGACATCGGCCGGCTCCTCGACGCGGCTGAACACATCGCGGGCCGCGAGGCCGCCATGGCGAAGGCGCTCCTCGGGGGCGGGCGGATCACCGAGGTGATGGGCGCGGACTACGAACACATGCTCAAGTGAGCGGAGAGGACATCGGGATGCTGGACAACAACGTCGCGCGCGCCGCGAAGCTGGACACGGCCACGCTTAGTGACGCTCTGGACCGGCACGGGCTTGTTGGCCAGTGCTCCCGGATCAAGCCGCGGTCCGCTTCGTTCCGTATGACCGGGCGTGCCTGGACGCTGCGCTACGGCCCCGCCGGACACCCGGCCGGCACGGTGGGAGATTACATCGACGACCTGCAACCGGGCACGGTGGTGGTGCTGGACAACAGCGGTCGCGAGGACTGCACGGTCTGGGGCGACATCCTGACCGAGATCGCGAGCCGGAAGGGCATCGCCGGGACGCTGATCGACGGCATTAGCCGCGACGTGTCGCTCTGCCTGGATCTGAACTACCCGGTGTTCAGCCGCGACCACTGGATGCGCACCGGCAAGGACCGGGTGCAGGTGGAGGCCACGCAGGTGCCGGTGAACGTGGGCAATGTGCGCGTCTGTCCCGGCGACCTGATCCGCGGCGACGCGGACGGCGTGGTGGTCATCCCCGCGTCCTTCGAGGACAGGGTGCTGGCGGCGGCGGAAGAGATCCAGTCGGCGGAGGACGCGATCCGCGAGAGCGTGCGGCAAGGCTTGAGCCTGCGCGAGGCGCGCGAAAAGCACCGGTACCACCAGCTCCAGACGAGGAAGGCGCCATGAGCGGCACCCTGCGGATGCCTTCGGGTCCCACTATCCGCGCCGACATAGACCGTGTTGCCCCCGGCGTGGTGGCGAAGGCGCGCCGGATGCCGGCCGCCACGCTGCATGAGGCCGCCGGTCGCATCGGCGTGATGCCCGGCGCGATCAAGCCTGTCGCACCTTCGTTCCGCATTTGCGGCCCGGCCGTGACCGTGGATTCGCCGGGCGGTGACAACCTATGGCTGCACCGCGCCATCTATGTGGCGCAGCCCGGCGACGTCCTGGTGGTACGCGTCAGCGACGCTCACGAATGGGGCTACTGGGGCGAGATCATGTCGGTCGCAGCGCAGGCGCGCGGCCTCGGCGGGCTGGTCATTGACGGTTGCGTGCGCGACGGCGCCGTGCTGGAGCAGTTCGGCTTCCCGGTGTTCGCGCGGGGCCTTTGCATCCGGGGGACCGGCAAGGACTTCGGCGCGCGCGGCTGGATCAACCATCCCACGCTGTTCGGCAACATCGCCGTCAACCCCGGCGATCTCGTGGTCGGCGACACCGATGGCGTGGTGGTGCTGCCGCGCGAGCGGGCGGCGGAACTCGTGCAGGCCGCCGAGCAGCGCGAGGACAAGGAAGCCGCCATCGTGGAGCGGCTGCGGGCGGGCGAGCGCACGCTCGAGGTCTACAACTTCTGAACCCCCGGGCTGATTCAGGCCCACTTCATGCCACTGACAGGAGACAACAGATGATCAGGATCTTTCTTGCTTTCTTGCTTCTGATGCCCTTGCTGGGTCTTGCGGAAACCTGGCCGGCCAGACCCGTGAAGCTGGTGACCAATTTCGCTCCCGGCAGCGCACCCGATGTGGCTGCGCGGGTGATCGGGCGGTTCCTGGCCGAAGAACTGAGGCAGCCGGTGGTGGTGGACAACCGCGTCGGCGCGGCGGGCAACGTCGGTGTCGAATACGTGGTCCGTGCCGCTCCCGACGGCTACACGCTGCTGTACTCCCCGGGCAGCACGATCACCATGAACCCGCACCTGTACCAGTTCGACATGCAGAAGGAACTCGTGCCGGTGGCCGCTACCAGCCTCTCGGCGCTGCCCTTGGTGGTCAGGCCGGACCTTCCCATCCATAGCGTCAAGGATCTGATCGCTTATGCGAAGCAAAACCCGGGCAAGCTGACTTACGGCTCATCGGGCACAGGCAGTCCTCTGCATGTCGCCGCGGAACTGCTGCTCAGCGGCGCCGGCATCAAGGCCGTGCACGTGCCGTACAAGGGCTCGGCGCAGACGACCAACGCGCTGCTGGCGAAGGAGGTCGACTTCGCTTTCGATGCCGGCGTGGCGTCCCCGCATGTGAAGGCCGGCAAGCTGCGTTACCTGGCGGTTGCCTCCAGCGCTCGTTCGCCGAACTACCCGGGTCTTCCGACGGTGGAGGAAGCGGCCGGCTTCGCCGTGGACGTGAGCGTGCCGAGTGCCGTCTTCGCACCGCCGGGCACGCCGGCCGAGATCGTGATCCGCCTGAACCAGACCATCGGGCGGATCATGGAGAAGCCCGAGTTCCGCGAGGCGGTCGCGGTCATCAACAGCTCCCCGCCGCCCGCCCACCTCTCACCGTCCGAAGTCGCGGCGAGCTTTCGAGCCTATACGGAGCGGTTCGGGACCGCGATTCGCGCGGCAAACATCCCCCGGCAATGAGTCAGCACCGCACGTGAGGTCGTCGTTCAGCGCGCAGCGCGGCCGAGCAGCCGGTCCGCGATGATGTTCCGCTGGATCTG
>DAIMZU010000289.1:0-4549 GCA_036733845.1 Ramlibacter sp. | reverse complement strand
CACGAGGCCATCTGCGAGTTCGAGTTCGTCCGCAACTACCCGCCCACGGTGAACTCGCACGCCGAAGCACTCTTCGCGCGGGAGGTGATGGCGTCCATCGTCGGCGAACAGAACGTCGCGGCCCAGGAGCCCACCATGGGGGCCGAGGACTTCGCCTACATGCTGCAGGCCAAGCCGGGGGCGTACTGCTTCATCGCCAACGGCGACGGCGCCCACCGCGAGATGGGGCACGGCGGCGGCCCCTGCATGCTGCACAACCCCAGCTACGACTTCAACGACGAGCTGATCCCCCTGGGGGCGACGTACTGGGTGAGGCTGGCCGAAGCCTGGTTCGCGCGGGCCCGCGCATGACGCAGGGCGTGGACGCGTTTTCGGGCAGCTACCGGCAGGCGCGCGAGAAGTTCCTGCAGGCAGCTGCGGGTGCCGGCGTGCCGGTGGAGTCGCTGGCGCATCCCAATCCCGGCGCCGAAGGCGAGGACCTGGCACTGGACGTGGCCCGCGACGGCGACCCCGGAGCGGGCAAGTTGCTGATCGTCTCCAGCGCCTGCCATGGCGTCGAGGGCTTCTGCGGCAGCGGCATCCAGGTGGCGGCCCTGCGTGATGCGCAGTGGCTCGCGCACGCGCGCGAACGGGGCGTGGCCGTGCTGTACCTGCACGCGCTCAACCCCTTCGGGTTTTCGCACATCCGGCGGGTGACGCAAGAGAACGTCGACCTGAACCGAAACTTCCACGACTTCTCACGGCCGCTGCCGGCCAACGACGCGTACGCCGAACTGCACCCCTTGCTGCTGCCCGCCACCTGGCCGCCAGGCGAGGACAACACGCGCGCCATCCAGGCCTACATCGCGCGCAAGGGCGAGGCCGCTTTCCAGTCGGCGATCACCCGCGGGCAGCACACCCATCCCGACGGGCTCTTCTTCGGCGGCACCGCACCGACCTGGAGCAACCTGGCCCTGCGGGAGGTGCTTCGCACGCATGGGCGGCGCGCGGGCCGCATCGCCTGGATCGACCTGCACACCGGGCTCGGGCCCAGCGGCGTGGGCGAGCGCATCTGGTCGGGCCGGGACGAGCCTCAGGCCGTCGAGCGTGCGCGCGCGTGGTGGGGCGGCGGCGGGTGCACGCCCATCACCTCCATCTACGACGGCTCGTCGACCTCCGCCTTCCTGACCGGGCTGATGTGGAGCGCCATCTACGACGAGTGCCCGCAGGCCGAGTACACCGGCATCGCGCTGGAATACGGCACCCAGCCGGTGCTGGACGTGCTCAATGCCCTGCGCGGCGCGCACTGGCTCGCGCTGCATCCCCAGGCGCCCGAGCCGCTGGCGCAGGCCATCCGGCAGCGGACCCTGGCCGCGTTCTACACCGATACCGACGACTGGAAGCGACAAGTGCTCGCGCAGGCGCGGGAGGCGATGTTCCAGGCGGTGGACGGGTTGGCGGGTTGAACGTCACGGGCCATCGCTTCGCTCGGCCTCCGCCTGGGTCCCCGCGTTCGCGGGGATGACGAACGCGTTCGCGGGGATGACGAACGCAACATCGTCGTCGCGTTCGCGGGGATGACGGGAACGCGACATCAACGCGACATCATCGTCACCGCCGCGGACGCGGGGGCCCAGGAGCGCGGTGCGTCCGGAGCAAACGTGCCGCGCTCAACCCGCCTGCCGCGACGCCGCGATCTCCAGCAGCCCGTCGAAGATCAGGCTGTCCACCAGTTCGAAGGGCACCGACATGTGCGGCGCCATCTTCCAGGCGGCGCCGCCTGTCATCAGGCACACCGGCTCCTCACCGCAAGCGTGCCGCACATGGGCGACCATGCGCTCGACTGCGCCGGCAATGGCATAGGTGCCGCCGCTGGTCAGCGCGTCACTGGTGTTGGTGGGGAACTCGCGCACATCCCCGGTGGGCACGTGCAGGCCGGCGGTGCCGGACTCGAGCGCGCGCAGCATGATGCCGTGGCCCGGCAGGATGAAGCCGCCGCGGAACTGGCCAGTCGCATCGATCGCCTCGACGGTCACGGCCGTGCCGATCATCACCACCACGAGCGGCCTTGCCGGGCCGCGTGCGAGGGTGCGATGCCATGCGCCGATCATGGCAACCCAGCGGTCGGCGCCGAGGCGGCTCGGGTGGTCGTAGCCGTTGCGCAGGCCCGCTTCCGCGGCACTGGCATGGACCCACTGCGGCGTGAGGTCCCAGAGCTCTTCCATCTGCTCCACCACCCGGATTCGCACGGCGTCGCCCGCGACGTTGCAGCCGAGCATCCGGTGTGGCGCGTCCAGGCCCCTCCAGGGACCGTCGGCCAGTTTCTCGATGTTCTCGAGGAACTCGGCGCCATGGGCGAGCACCGGCTCGCCGCGTCGGACCTGCTCATAAAGGGCCCACTTCAGGCGCGTGTTGCCGACGTCGATGGCGAGGAACATGGACGGATTGTCGCCCATCGGGGGGCCCCCCCGGCACGGCTCAGATCGCCCCGATCCAGCAGGCGCGCTGGATCGCCGCGAGCTTGTTCTCGACCTTGAGCTTGCCCATCGCATTGGCGAGGTGGTAGTTGACCGTTCGTTCGGTGCAGGACATGCGCAACGAACTTTCGCGGGCGGTCAGGCCGTTGAAGGCGAGCATGAGGCACTCTCGCTCGCGAGGGCTCAGCCGGGAGCGTTCCTGCGCGAAGCAGCGCTTGACCACCGGCCAGACATTGAGCGCCGACCACACGATGGCGGCGGCCTCGGACCGATCGGTGAGTTCACGCGGGCTGAACATGAAGCACTCGAAGGCGCGCCCCGCAGGCAGCGGGAACTCGACCCGCACCATGGTCTGGTAACCGTGGGCCAGTGCCAGCACTCGCCACCGGCTGCCGTTGAGCTGGCCCGCGCGGGCGATGTGCTGCCATGCGACCAGCGGCGCATCGGACTCACGCCAGCTGGCGCCGAAGTCGGTGCTTTCGGCGAGGGCCCTGGCGGTGTCCGTCGCCGGGGGCGGATGCACGCACAGAACGTGGCGGTCATCGCGGGTCCCGAAAGGGTCGGGACCAAGGATCGCGACCGCTTCGACCGAGAACTCCCTCAGGGCCGCAATCCAGTCGCTCAGGATGCCATCCAGGCTAATGCTGTCAAAGTTTACAGGCTCCCCCATATGCTTTTTTATTCCTCCCGAGATCGGCCGACACAATATCATCAGTCCACGAGAAAGGCCACCGCGTTTGCGGCCTACCGCCAGACCTAAGATGGGAGTCCATGCCAGCCACGCCCTGGAAGCGATGGAGCACTCGAATGCGAGCGTTTACAGCGCGGGACGTGCTTCGGCCTCTCCTGCAGCCCGTCCTCGAACCCATCCTGCACCCGTCGCAGTGGCGTATCCGTGCGCTGTGCATCTCCATCGCCATCGGGCACCCGGTGTTCTACGTGGTGTGGACGTACTGGCTGCCGCAGCCCTACGAAAGCCTCTGGCAGCGGCTGCTGGTCAGCGCGCTGGGGGGCAGCCTGCTGCTGTCGCCCCGGTTCACCGTGTCGCCGCCCACCCGCTCCGCGAACATCGTCATCACGCTTGTCTTCTGGCTGACGGTGCCGGTGTATTTCACCTGGATGTACTTCTGCAACGGGCGCAACGCGGTCTGGCTTGCGACCATGTCCGCGATGTTCCTGATCTACTACCACGCCACCGACTGGCGCATCGCCACCCTGGGCCTGGCGGCTGGCATCGCCGCGGGCTGGCTGCTGTTCCAGGCCTTCGGTCCCAACCTGCCCGAGCCCCCCCTCGACGTGGTCCTCACGCACGCCGTGGTGTTCGGCTTCTGCTGGTACATGGCCCTGATGCTCGGTCTGTCCGCCAGCAACCTGCGGCGCGAGCAGATCAAGCAGGCGCTGGGCACCATGGGCATCATGGCCCACGAACTGCGCACGCCGCTGGCCACCATGGCCCTGATCGGTGACGCCGTGCACACTGAAGCCCAGGCTGTCGCACCCGACAACGCCGCGCGGCTGGAAAAACTCTCGACCCGGCTGTCCACCCTGGTGCGCAACATGAACCGCCAGATCGACATGCAGATCACCAACGCGCAGCTGATGCACCTGCCGCCGCAGATCGACGAGGTGGCCGCGGGCGCCCTGGTCCAGCAGGCGGTGGCCGCTTTCCCTTACCGCAATGAGCGGGAGCGCACCTGCGTGCGCGTCGAAGTGCTGCGCGATTTCACCTTCAACACATCCGAGGCCCTGTTCAAGCAGGTCATCGACAATCTGGTCAAGAACGCGCTGCGCTCGCTCGCCGCCATGCCCGATGCCTGCCAGCCTGGCGACCTTCGCCTGGTCGTCGACGTGGGTGCCGGCGGCCGCGGCTTGATCGCCGTCATCGACCGCGGGAAGGGCATGGCGCCCGAGGTGCGTGGCCGGATGTTCCAGCCCTTCGTCTCCTCCGACCGCGGCACCGGGCATGGGCTCGGGCTGGCGTTCTGCCAGCAGGTCGTGCACGAAGCCGGCGGCAGCATCCGCGTCGATTCCCTTCCCGGCCAGGGCGCCACCTTCACCATCGAATTGCCCCCCACCGCCCGCCTCCCCTCACC
>DAIMZU010000288.1:0-4551 GCA_036733845.1 Ramlibacter sp. | reverse complement strand
CTGCGGGGGCTGCTCGCCAGCGTCGAGGCCATGCTTTCGACGGGAGGGCGCGCCCACCTCGCGCCCGAATCGCAGACGCTGGTGGTCACCGACACGCCAGCGGTGCTCGATCGCCTGTCCGGCTTCATCGACCGGCAGAACCGCAGCATGTCGCGGCGCGTGCGGGTCCTGCTCGAGGTCATCGAGGTGGTCGACCGCGATGCCAGTGACGTGGGGGTCGACTGGCACCTGATCTACGCTTCCGCGAACCGCGCCCTCAGCCATGGCTTCAATCGGTCGACGCCTGCGCCGCAGGGCGCCCTGTTTTCCGCCGGGCCGACTTCGGGTCCCTTCGCGGGCTCCGCCCTGGTCGTCAATGCCCTCAACGAGGTCGGGGTCGTCGTCAACCGCCGTGTGTTCCCCTTCCTGACCACCTCGGGCCGCCCCGTGACACAGGCCCTGCGAAGCACGTTCAACTACGTCGACCAGGTGCAGGCGACACAGGCGGCGCCCAGTTCGGCTGCCGGCCTCGTGGCGCAGGCGCCGACCGTCACGCAGAAAGAGGAGACCGTCGGCACCTTCGTGACCATGGTGCCCACCGCCAAGGATGACGACACCATCTTCCTGTCCCTGTCCTTCGACCTCACCAGCGCCCAGCCCCTGGTGCCCTTCACGGTCGGCCATGCCGGGTCGTCGGTGACGGTGCAACAGAAGACCATCGAAGGCACCGGGTTCATCCAGGAGGTGCCCGTCCGGTCAGGGCAGACGGTGCTCGTGGGGGGCATCGAGGCGAACACCGATCACCACACGCTGCGAAGACTCGCACCGGGCGCTCCCCTGGTGCTTGGCGGTTCCGACACGCGCAAGCGCACCCGCTCCCGCATGCTGCTGCTCGTGACCGCCATCACCGAGCCGGCTGTCTGAACGCGTGGCAACGATGGCCTTGCCGATGACGCGCCTGCGCATGCGACTGCCTGTCCTGCAGTACCTGGGCTTTCGCCTGCGCCCCGCCACGCGGCCGGCGCCGCGGGTCGAGGTCGCCTATGACGCCGCCGGACACCGCGCCCTGGCCTTCAACCTCGCCTGGCGGTCGATCGCCACCGGTGGCGGTCGGCAGGACGCCTTCCGAATCGCCCGTGCGGCGGGTGCCAGCCATGTGGTCACCCGTGCCGGGCAGGTCGGCATGGGCGTCGTGGCTCAACAGCCCGGACGTTCCGGCGTCCGCCTGCTGCCCGCGGCGCTGGTGGCCGCGCGCCAGCATCCGGGCACCGCTGTCTGCTGCCTCGAGATCGCGCCCGGCGAGTTCTGGCTGGCGCTGACGATCCATGGCGCACCGACATCCACGGACCTGTTCCTCTCCGGACTGCACGCGCAAGAGGCGCTTGCCCGTGCCCAGGAGATCCTCGACGGCCTCGACCCTGCCGTGGCCGCGACGCTCTACACCAACATCGCCGGCTGCACGCTGCCCCATGCCAGGCCTTACACGCCCGCGGACATGCTGGCTGCGCCGGCCAGTGAAGACGAATGCCTGCGCCCGCTTCCGCCGTCCGCCCCCGCGCGTCGCCTGCTGCTGCCGGCCTTGCTCCTGCTTTCCGCCACGCTGGCCTGGCACCAGCATCGCTCCCGGACGGAAGCGTCCCGACGGGCGGCCGAGCTTGCTGCCGCGTCATCCCGTTCCCCGGACCTGCACTCGGCGTGGGACGCAGCGGTGGCGCAATGGGCAATGGCCCGGCCCATGCCGAAAGCCGACGCCCTTCGATCCGTTCGCGCCGGCCTTGGGGAACTGCCGGTCCACTGGCACGGCTGGGTGCTTGCGCAGGCCGGCTGCCAGGCCACGGAGTTCGATGCCGGTCCGCCCGCAGGCCGAACCTGGCACTGTGAGGCCGCCTACCGGCGCGGGCCGGTGTCGCTGCCGAACCGCGAAATGGCCGGGCGGGTTCCTGCGGGGTGGCGACTGGTGTACCAGCCGCTCGGCGAGCTCCAACTCGGCCGCGTCATCCGGGAGGATGCGGAGGCCCTGCAGCTGGCGCAACTGCCCACCGCGGCGCACTATGAGATCGAGGTTGCGAGCCGGCTGCAGCAGCTGTCGCCGGCGCTTGCCGGCGAAGTGCGCATCGTGTTCGCGCCCGTGGCGGTGCCTGCGCCCGCGGACCCGGCGGGCCAGCCGCTGCCGTCGCCGCCGCTCCCTGCGCTGCCCTCAAGGGCCGATCTTCATCTGCGCGGACCGCTGCGAAGCATCGACGCGCTGGCCGCGGCGGACATTGCCGCGCACTGGCATGCGATCCAGGTGACCTTCCACCCCTCGGCGGACGCCGATGGCGCGCTCCGGCCAGCCCTCGCGGACTCGGCCCTCATGGTGGACCTGAAAGGAGAGTTCCTTGCCAAGCCCTGATCCTGGCGTGTCCGCCCGCATCCGCCGGGTTGCGTTGGTGATGCTGCCGCTCGTGCTGGCCCGGCTGCTCGTTCTGCTGACGGTGTCGCCGTCCGCATTCGCCGAGCCCGCGCGCCATGCGGACCCCGCATCCAGCGTCCTGACGGTCGACCAGTTGCTGCGGCTCGAGAACGAGCGCGCGCGTGAAGTCGTACGAAAAGCGCGGGAGGGGCTGGCCCCTGGCGTTCCCCGGCATGAGGCATCCCAGTTCACGGAGGCCCCTGCGCCCGCAGTCGGCCCGTCCATCACCGTCGAATCCCTGACCCGCCTCGGCGACGAAGCCGTCCGCCTGGTCCTCTGGGTGGATGGACGCCGGATCGACCGCGCCACGCTCGGCACCCGCGTGGGCCGATGCGAAATCGTGCGCGTGGCCGGCGCATGCGTTCACCTCGCGCCAGCGGAGCAGAAACGGCGCGGCACCGGCGTGACGTGCCCGACCGCCTGCTGGACCGGCGCCCCGTTACCTCCGGCGCAGGGCGCCGGTCCCGTTCCCGTCGGTATCCATGATGGCCGCTGGGGTGCAGCAGCTCCTTCCGCATTCGCGCTGCCACCCACCGGGCCTTCGTCGGCTTCAAGCCCACGGTCGCTTCGCGAGCCGATGACAGGCGCCCCCGGCGGTGAGCTGCCGGCGCGGCCGCAATAAAGGAGCCGTCTCATGCGCTTCATCCACCGCCTCCGACCGGCTGCACGACTCGAGCCGTCCCCGGGACTGCGCTGCCTCGAGCCCGCTGCGCCTCTGCTTTTCCAGGGCCCGCAGGGCGATTCAGAACCCGATGACGATCTTCACTGCCGCGAACCAGGCGCGGCTGGCCCGCTGATGCACGGCAGCGTCCGGTTCGCGCGGACGCCTGTCGAGACGCCGCAGCACATGATGGCGATCGGCTTTCACGAGGTGGTCAACGACGCCATCCGCCTGGGCCCGCACTTCCACGACCGCATCGCCGTCGCGCGTGTGGACGCCGCTGTGCGGCAATGCCTGCTTTTCGTCGACCGCCAGGCCACACCCGATGACCTGGCGGCCGTCGTGGAGCTGATGCACAAGCATGGGCTCGAACTGCCGACCGAGGGGCCGCAGGCCTACTGGACGCCGTCCGCGCTGGTGATGGGGCTGGCCCAGGGTCACCTCGAAGGACACGCTGGCGCCATCGGTCGCCGCGCGGCCAGCGACTCGCAACACGGCGCGCTGTTCAACGCCTTCGTCGACATCGTCGCCTGGGGCCACCTGAACGAGGCCGACGACATCGACTTCGCTGTCGACCAGTACAACGCCACCTCGCAAGTCGCCTTCAAGGTCGGGGGGCGCTATCTCCGGCCCGCACGCTTTGCCCTGCCCACCGACTTCCTCGTGCAGATGCTCGGCATCGCATGGCAGCGCTCCGGCGGTGGCGCGAGCGCCGCCTTCGACCTGCGCATCGAGCAGCAAGCCCGCATCGACCTCCATTTGCCCCGGTCAGCCGGCCTGCCGGCAGGCGCACGCGTGCGCCTGCGCTGGTCCGGCATGGCCAACGACCGCGGCACCGTCGTCACCCTGCGCCTGCAGCGCCTCGGGGGAGAAGCGCGAATCCGCTCGCTCGAGGACGCAGGCTACCCACCGTCCCAGATGGACATCCTGCGACGGGTGGTGCGGTCCGAGGGCGGCATGGTGGTGCTCTCCGGCGTGGTCGGCTCCGGCAAGTCCACCACGCTGGCGCAGCTGATGGGGCTCCTGCCCCCTGACATCAAGATGGTGTCCATCGAAGACCCGGCCGAGCTCGAGATACCCGGCATGTACCAGAAGACGCTCGCCCGGGACCTCGGATCCACCGGGCCGGAGGCGTCTTTCGCGGCGGCCACCCGAGCCCTCTACCGCTCAGCACTCGACGTCCTGCTCCTTGGCGAGGTGCGCGACCGCGAGACCGGGTTGCTCGCCCGGCAGGTGGTCGAGGCCGGCCACAGCGTCTACACGACCACGCACGCGCGCAGCGCGCTGGGCATCATCGACCGCTTCGTGTCGCCTGCCATCGGCCTGCCCCGCGAAGTGCTCGCCAGCCCCGGAATCCTGAAGCTGCTGGCCTACCAGGCCCTGGTGCCGACCAACTGCCCCCACTGCTGCCGCTCCCCGTCCGAGCACGCGCGAGCCCACCGGCTCGCCGGTGCCGAAC
>DAIMZU010000287.1:0-4558 GCA_036733845.1 Ramlibacter sp. | reverse complement strand
GACGGGCAGCCGCTGGTCGACCTGCTGGCCTGGACCGAAGAGGATTTCCTGAGGCGCACCGAAGGCAGCGCCATCCGCCGCATCGGCCATGCGCGCTGGGTGCGCAACGTGGCCCTGGCGGCCGGCAATGCGCTTCGCGAAGCGGACGACCCCCTGCTGCGCTCGGCATTGCGGGCGCATGCGAACCATCCCGACCCCGTCGTGCAGGAGCAGGTGGCCTGGTCGCTGGGGCAGGCGGCCGCAGGAAGACCTCCCGGACTCGGCCGGAGCGCGTGAATTCCTCCTCTCCCGCATGCGGGAGAAACGGGTCCGATCCGGGACTCAACCTCCGCGCAGGGGCGCCAGCACTCCCAGCGCGAAGGGCAGGCTGGCCATGGCCGACAGGGTCGAGAGGGTGACCAGCGCGGCGACGAACGGCCCGTTGTAGCCCATGCGCGCCGCCAGCACGTAGCAGCTCGAAGCAGTCGGCATCGCCGCGAAGACCAGCAGCACCGTGGTCTGGGCCGGATCGAGCCGAAGCAGGCGCGCCAGGACCCAGGCGATCACCGGCAGCAGGAGGTGGCGTATGAGCAGGACCGCCGCCGCCAGCGCCTTGCCTTTCGCGAGGGAGCTCAGTTGCATGCCGGCCCCTGCGGCCAGCAGCCCCAGCGCGATCGCGGCCGCGCCGATGCGGGTGACCGTCGGCTCGAGCCAGTCGGGAATCGCCAGGCCCGCCAGGTTGGCTGCGAGGCCGCTGGCGGTGGCGATGATCAGGGGGTTGCGCAGCAGTTCGGCACCGAACCCCGCGCCCGATCGGCGGGCCATCGGCCACACCGCCGCGATGTTGAACATCGGCACGCAGAACCCGATCAGCACCGCGATCAGCTGCAGTCCCTGCGGGCCGGCCACCCGGTCCACGATGGCGAGCGCGATGAAGGAATTGAACCGGAAGGCGACCTGTGCCGAGGCGGCATGGTCGTGCCGGTCGATGTGCTGCGCCAGGCCGGGGACGACCGGCAGGACATACGCCAGGCCGATACCCGCCAGTCCCATGAGGACCCCGCCGGCGATCAGGCCGGATGCCGCCTGCACGTCCAGCGGCGAGCGCACGATGGACTGGAACAGGAGGACGGGGAAGAGGAAGTAGTAGACGAGGGCCTCGGCCTGCTGCCAGACCGCGCGGTTGAGGGCCGTGAACCGGCACACCAGCCAGCCGCACAGGATCAGGGAGAAATCGGGGAACAGCAGCTTGGCGAAATCCACCCGGCGAGCATAGCTTGCTGGCATTGGGGTTTCCCCTCCATGCCGCCGAACGAACTTACGCCGCCCGCCGATGTCGGTACCATGGAGGATTCGCAGTCGCTCGTCCCATCCAGAACAAGGAGTTTGCATGAAACGCCGCCAATGGTTTGCCCTGTCCGCCTCCACCCTCATGGTGCTGACGTCCGGGTCGGTGCTCGCCCAGACCTACCCGAACAAGCCGGTCAGGCTGCAGGTGCCCTTCGCGCCCGGCGGCACCACCGACATCATCGCCCGCGTGATCTCCGATCCGCTGGGCAAGGCCCTGGGCCAGCCTGTGATCGTCGAGAACCGTGCCGGTGGCGGCGGGGTGGTGGGCGCCACCGAAACCGTGCGGGCCGCGCCGGACGGCTACTCGCTGGGCATGGCCACCGTGTCCACCACGGCGGCCAACCCGGCGATCAATCCCAAGATCCCGTACGACCCCACCACCGACTTCACGCCCATCATCAACATCGCTGCCACGCCCAACGTGATCGCGGTGCATCCGAGCTTCCCCGCCAAGGACTACAAGGCCTTCCTGGCCGAACTCCGGCGCAGCCCTGGCAAGTACTCGTATGCGTCCTCGGGCACCGGCGGCATCGGCCACCTGCAGATGGAGCTGTTCAAGAACCTCTCGAAGACCTTCATCACGCACATTCCCTACCGCGGCGCGGGCCCCGCCCTCAACGACACGGTGGCCGGCCAGGTGCCGGTCATCTTCGACAACCTGCCCTCGGCGCTGCCCTTCATCCGCGACGGCCGCCTGGTGCCCATCGTCGTGGCGGCACCGCAGCGCGTCGCGGCCCTGCCCAACGTGCCCACCTTCGCGGAAATCGGCCTCGAGCCGGTGAACCGCATGGCCTACTACGGCATCCTGGGCCCCAAGGGGCTGCCGCGCGACGTCGTCGAAAAGGTGCATGCCGGCGCCATGCAGGCCCTGCGCGATCCGGCCGCGCGCAAGCGCATCGAGGACACCGGCTCCCTCATCATCGCCAACACGCCCGAGCAGTTCGCCGCCCAGATCAAGGCCGAATTCGACGTGTACAAGAAAGTGGTGGAAGAGTCCAAGCTCAAGCTTGACTGATCCCGTCGCGCCCGCGTCAGTGGCCAACCCGGCTGCTGCCGCCGGCGAGCCCGACCCGCTGATTGACCGATTCGTCGACGCGCTCTGGCTCGAGGAGGGACTGTCGCGCAACACCCTGGCCGCGTACCGGCGCGACCTCACCCTCTATGACCGCTGGCTGCGCGGGCAGGGCGGCTCGCTCATCGCGACCGCCGAGGGCGACATCAGCGCCTACTTCGCCGCCCGCCACGCCAGCACCAAGGCCACCTCGGCCAACCGGCGCCTGGCGGTCTTCCGACGCTTCTTCCGCTGGGCGCTGCGCGAGCGCCTGGTCGCTGCCGACGCGACGCTTCGCCTCGACAACGCCCGGCGCCCGCTGCGCGTGCCGCGCACGCTCACCCAGGCGCAGGTGGAGGCGCTGCTCGCGGCGCCCGACACCGACACGCCGCTGGGGCTGCGAGACCGCGCCATGCTCGAGCTGATGTATGCCAGTGGCCTGCGCGTGAGCGAACTGGTCACGCTCAAGGCCATCCACGTCGGCTTTGCCGAGCACGTGTTGCGCGTATTCGGCAAAGGCGGAAAGGAGCGGCTGGTGCCTTTCGGCGAGGTCGCGGCCGACTGGCTCGAGCGCTACCTGCGCGAGGCGCGCGGCGCGATCCTGGCCGGGCAGCAGACCGAGGACCTGTTCGTCACTGCGCGCGGAGCGGGCATGACCCGCGTGATGTTCTGGATGATCGTTCGCAAGCACGCGCTGGCCGCGGGCATCACCGCGCCGCTGTCACCGCATGTGCTGCGGCATGCCTTCGCGACCCACCTGCTCAATCATGGGGCCGACCTGCGCGCGGTGCAGATGCTGCTCGGGCATGCGGACATCTCCACCACCACCATCTACACCCACGTGGCGCGCGAGCGCCTGAAGCAGGTGCACGCCAGGCACCACCCGCGCGGCTGATGCGCGCGGCGCCTCAGCCGCCGGCCAGCCCCTCCAGGGCCAGGGCGTAGCCCCGCACGCCGAAGCCGGCCATGACGGCCTTGGCGGCCGGCGAGATGTAGCTGTGGTGGCGAAAGGCCTCGCGTGCGTGCACGTTGCTGATGTGCAGTTCGATCACGTGCGCGCCCGCGCCCTTGATTGCGTCGTGCAGCGCGATGCTGGTGTGCGTGTACGCCCCGGCATTCAGGATGACGCCCGCCGCGCGGCCTTCGGCCTGGGCGCGGCCCGCCTCGTGGATCCACCCCACCAGCTCACCTTCCATGTTGGTCTGGCGGAAGTCCAGCGCCAGACCGAGGCGGGCGCAGGTGTCGCGGCACAGCGCCTCGACGTCGGCGAGTGTCTGTGATCCATAGACCTGCGGCTCGCGCGTGCCGAGCAGGTTGAGGTTGGGGCCGTTGAAGACGTAGGCGATCTGGGTCATGGTGTTCTCGCGGTGCGCGACGGTCGTGCAGCCGGGCGCAAGCCTATCAGACCGGCGCCTGCCGGTTCTCTCAGGCCGCCGCTTCGAGGCCGCTGGCGAAATGCGCGCGCATCCGGTCGACAGCGGCTTCGGCGTCGCGCGCCTCCAGGGCGGCCATCAGCGCCGCGTGCTCTTCCAGTGACTCGGCGATGCGGCCGCTCTTGAACAGCGAGTGGTGCCGATTGAGCTTCATGACCTTGCGCAGGTCGGCCACCATCTGGTTGCGCCACCGGTTGCCGGCGATCTCCAGCAGGCGCATGTGGAAGCGCTCGTTGATGGCGAAGAAGCGCTCGCGGTCGGCCTGGGCCTGCGAGAGCGCCTGGTGCAGCGCGGCGAGTTCATCGAGCTCGGCCTGCGAGGCGCGACGGGCGACGGCGCCGGCCGCATCGCTTTCGAGCAGCGACAGCAGGTGATAGACCTCGGCCAGGTCCTGCTCGGACATCTCGGTCACGTAGGCGCCGCGCCGGACCTTCATGGTCACCAGGCCCTCGGCCGCCAGCACCTTGAGTGCCTCGCGCAGCGGCGTGCGGCTGATGCCGTACTCCTGTGCGAGCTTGACCTCGTCGATCCAGCTGCCCGGCTCCAGTTCGCGCTGGAAGATGCGCTGGCGCAGCAGTTCGGCGACCTCCTGGTACAGGGCGCGGGGGGCGAGCGACACGGCGGACATGGGAGGATGATAGACCAAATTCTTGATTCATAATTATGAATCACATACACTGATGCTTTCTATCGGTCTGCCTGCGGAATTTCCCTGATGAGCCAATCCCCCGACGAATTCCAGCCC
>DAIMZU010000286.1:0-4575 GCA_036733845.1 Ramlibacter sp. | reverse complement strand
CGAACCCGCGGGCGACCTTCAGGCTTGCCGGGTTGAGTTCTTCGAGGAAGTCGCGCCCGCTGGTGTCGGGCTGGGGGACCGCGAACAGCCGGTCGTATAGCCGGAACTCGGCGGGGATGCCGTCGTGCGCCGCCACCCAGGTGATCACGCCCTTGGCCTTGATGCTGTCGCTGCCGGGGGTGCCGCTCTTGGTTTCGGGAAAGACGCGGGCGCGCACGGTGCTCACTTGCCCCGAGGCATCCCTTTCGCAGCCGGTGCACTCGACCACGAAACCGTACTTCAGCCGCACGCGGCTGCCGGGGAAGAGGCGGTTATAGCCCTTGGGGGGGACTTCCTCGAAGTCACCACGCTCGATCCACAGCGCGCGGCCGAGGACGAAACTGCGTTGGCCGCGCTCAGGCTGATGCGGATGGACCGGCGCGCTGCAGGGCTCGAGGTGGCCGGGTCCGAAGGCCTCGTCCCAGTTCTCGAGCACCAGCTTCACCGGGTCGAGCACGGCCATGCCGCGGGAGGCCTTTGCGTCCAGGTCGTCGCGCAGGGCGATCTCGAGCGTGCTGAAGTCGATCCACCCGTTGGCCTTGGTCACGCCGATGCGCTCGGCGAACAGCTGCAGGCTTTCCGGCGTGTAACCGCGGCGGCGCAAGCCCACGATGGTGGGCATGCGGGGGTCGTCCCAGCCCGCCACATGGCCCTCGTCCACCAGTTGCTTGAGCTTGCGCTTGCTGGTGACCACGTACGTGAGGTTCAGGCGGGCGAACTCGTACTGCCGCGGCGGTGGCTCGTTGATCAGCCCGCCCTCGCGCAGGTGGTCGAGCAGCCAGTCGTAGAAGGGCCGCTGGTCCTCGAACTCGAGCGTGCAGATGCTGTGGGTGATGTTCTCGAGCGCGTCCTCGATGGGATGCGCGAAGGTGTACATGGGGTAGATGCACCAGCGCGAGCCCGTGTTGTGGTGTTCAGCCCGCTTGATCCGGTAGAGCGCCGGATCGCGCATGTTGATGTTGGGGCTGGCCATGTCGATGCGCGCCCGCAGCACGGCGGCACCGTCGGGCAGTTGGCCGTCCCGCATGGCGCGCAGCCGCGTGAGGTTCTCTTCGGGGCTGCGGTTGCGGAACGGGCTGTCAACGCCTGGTCGGGAGAAGTCGCCGCGGTTGGCGCGCATCTGCTCGGGCGTCTGCTCGTCGACGTAGGCCAGGCCCGCCTGCACCAGGTGCTCCGCCGCGCGGTACATGAAGTCGAAGTAGTCGCTGGCATGGTAGAGGTGTGAGCTGCCATGGGCATCCCACGAAAAGCCTAGCCACTTCACCGCATCCAGGATGCCGTCGACGTATTCCTGCTCTTCCTTTTCCGGGTTCGTGTCGTCGAAGCGCATGTGGCACACGCCCCCATAGTCCCTGGCCAGCCCGAAGTTCAGGCAGATGCTCTTGGCATGCCCGACATGCAGGTAGCCGTTGGGTTCGGGCGGAAAACGCGTGCGGATCCGCGCGGGATCGGGTGCGCCCGCCATGTGCGTGGTGGCGTCGGCGGGGTGCCCCGCCCAGCGGCGGCGGGCATAAGTGCCCTGTTCGAGGTCGCGCTCGATGATCTGGCGAAGGAAGTTGCTCGCCTTGGCGTTGTCGGAGGAATCTTTGTCGCTGGACACGGTCATAAGTGTTTGATTCTAGGTCCGACAGGTGCGTGTTACGTATGGCAACGATCCACTGCCGCGCCGGTCAGCCGATCGCCCGTCTCGGGCGTTACAACAGCAGGACGGCCGCAGGCGAGCGGCACAGGAGATCTCGATGACATCATGGGCTGGCAAGGCAGGCGTCTGCGCCGCGCTGGGAATCCTGGGGCTTGTGTCCCTGCCGGCAGCCGCGCGGGACGGCGTGTATTGGTCTTTCAGCGCCCATTCGCCAGGCCTGACCGTGGGGGTCGGGACTCTGCCGCCGGCCCCGATCATGGTCTATCCCCAGCCCGTGCATGTGGTTCCGGCACCCGGGTATGGGCATGTGCATCCCGGGCCCGTGTATGGGCAGCCCGCGCCCGTGTATGTGCAGCCGGCACCGGTCTATGTGCAGCCCGGGAATGTGTATGTGCATCCTGCGCCGGTGTACGTCCGTCCGGCGCCGGTGTACGTTCGCCCCATGCCGCCGCCGCCCTACGTGCTTCCGGCTCCGGTTCACACGCCGCCCCACGTCCACTATGGTGCTGCGCCTGTCTACCACGCGCGACCGCCTGCGCATGTTCTCCACGTGCCACCGGGGCACCGGCCTCGCCATCCCGGGGGATGGCACCGTCATTGACGAGGGCCCGCGCAAGGGCCATGATCTCTTCCAGTGCCTCTCCAAGGCTGCCCCCGCGCCGCAGGGCCGGGGGCTTTTTTGCGTCCTCAGCCCTCTTCCCGGGGCTCCGGCTTGCGGCGCGGACCGGGCAACGTCATGCTGGGCCGGAGCAGATCCTTGAGGGCGAGCTGGTCATGCAGGTGAGGTCGCAGGCTTTCAACCCCATAGCCGCTGCGGCCCTGTCTGGGGCTGCGGCTGGGGGCTCCTTCCGGCCGCGCCGGCTCTTCGGTGGAGCGCTGGCGACCGGGACCTTCACGATTGGGCATGCGGTGGAGCATCGCTCCATGGTCGCGCAGCGGATGAACGTGTCCGCCACCGCAGGAAGTAGGACCCGTTCCGTCCCTGCAGTCGGCCACGGCACATCCACGAAAAAGAACCCCCAGGCCCGTTAGAGCCTGGGGGCAACATGCCAGTCACGGGACGGAGGGCCGGACCAGCTCACCCCGGAGGAGGAGGGGACTCAGAGGAGTCGGGGTGATTTCCCTGGGGGCCGCCACGAACACGCCGCGTCGGACCACATGCAACATGCTGGAGTAAACCGCGCATGGCTCATCGGCTGTGTAGGACAGCTTCGACAGAGACTGAAGGTCGAGCACTCACAACTGCCCGTCATGCGCTGTCACCGCGCGCGTGTGCGAAAGGTCCGAACGGGCCAGTGCACCGCCTGCAAACGGCTCAGTCGGAAGGGATAATGCCGGGTTTGAGGAGGGAGCGCGGATTGGACACCTTACTGCTGGTCAAGGCAGCGATCATGGGCATCGTCGAGGGTGTGACGGAGTTCCTTCCCATCTCGAGCACGGGGCACCTGATACTGGCCGGCGCCTTGCTGGGCTTCACCGATGCCAAGGCCAAGGTGTTCGACATCGCGATCCAGACAGGCGCCATCTTCGCGGTCATCCTGGTGTACTGGCAGAAGATCCGCAGCACGATCGAGCAACTGCCCACCGAACCGGCAGCCCGGCGGTTCACCTGGAACGTTGCCGTGGCCTTCGTGCCCGCCGTGGTGCTGGGCCTGCTGTTCGGCGGCCTGATCCAGGCCTACCTCTTCACGCCCGAGGTGGTTGCTGTCGCGCTGATCGTCGGGGGCGTGATCATCATCTGGGCCGAACGCCGAACCGCTCACGTGCGCATCCACGTGGCCGACGACATGACGCCGCTGGATGCCATGAAGGTCGGGTTGGTGCAGTGTGTGGCGCTCATTCCCGGCATGAGCCGCAGCGGAGCGACCATCATCGGCGGCATGCTGCTGGGCCTCTCGCGGCGGGCTGCCACCGATTTCTCGTTCTATCTGGCCATCCCGACGCTCGTGGGCGCCGGCGCTTACAGCCTCTGGAAGCAACGCGCCTTGCTGGCGTGGTCCGACCTGCCCATGTTTTCCGTGGGGCTGCTCTTTTCCTTCCTCAGCGCCTGGCTGTGCGTGCGGTGGCTGCTGCGCTACATCTCCCAGCACAGCTTCGTGCCTTTTGCCTGGTATCGCATCGTCTTCGGACTGGTGATCCTGTTCACCGCCTGGTCGGGCATGGTGGACTGGCGCGGCTGAGGCGGAAGGGCCGCCCGGTTGCGAGCGCCGGCGGGACCGGCCGCGGCCGGTTGTCCTGGCTGCATCCCGGGCATCCAGCAGTTCCTGGGCGTGCCGGTACAGCTTCCGGGACTCCTGGAGCAGCAGGGAGTGAAACCCCCTGAACACGCCACGGCAGGATCGCTCCACGGCGATCCGCTCGCTTGCGTCCAGCAGGCCGAGCAAGCCGCAGGTGCCCGACAGCAGGAGCAACCGGTCGAGTTGCTGCAGGAGTTCGAAGTGCCTGCCTGCGGACCGGCACAGGAGGGGGACGTCGACCACCGCGGAATCGGGCCAGAGGGCCATGGCCACCCCATCGCCATGGCCGGCGAGGTGCTTCTGCATCTGGGTGCAGCGTTCCCGCAGCAGCAGGTCCATCGCATCCTGCTTCTTGCGGATACGACGTTCGAAATCATCCAGGAGGACGGCGTCGAACCGGGGCCAGGCGCGGAAGCGTTCGGCGAGGTGCAGTTGCCGGGAGATCCACGCGAAATCGCGGGACCAGAGCCGGCGCACCACCGGCGAGGACAGCGCCTGCGACGGCAGGACGAGGACCGGGGCCGACCACCGCTGGGCGAACTCGCGTCCGAAAACTTCCTGGAGTCGCGCCTGTGGCGGGGACTCGCCGGTTGCGGCCAGGGCAACTTCCGCGTCAATCGCGGTGGGCACCGGCGTGGTGCGGCGGCCTTCCTGGAG
>DAIMZU010000285.1:0-4584 GCA_036733845.1 Ramlibacter sp. | reverse complement strand
CCTCAGCGCCGGCGGGCAAAGCCAGCTTGCGACCGGAAAGTTCTCGTAATGATCGACAGGGGCTGGCGGCACGGGACGTGGATTCACGCCAACATTGTCGCTTGACACGTCCGTGGCACGGCCGCTAGATTACTAACCAGTCAGTCATTAATTGATGGCGCGCCCCCACGATCACGTTACAGGCTTCCTGCGCGGAGCCCGACAGCCCATGCCCGCACTCCTGACCCGTACCCCCCGCGGCCTGCGCTGGCTGGCTGCCGCCGTCCTCGTCCTGTCGGCCACGGCGTGCAGCAAGCCGGAACCCTCCGTCGACCCGGTGCGGTCGGTCAAACTGGTGACCGTGGCCCCCAGCGTCTACGGAACGACCATCGAATACGCTGCCGAAATCCGGCCGCAGGTCGAGACGCGCATCGGCTTCCGCGTGGGCGGCAAGATCCTGCGCCGCGACGTCGACGCCGGGCAGGCGGTGCGCGCGGGGCAGGTGCTGGCCGAACTCGACCCGCAGGACCTGCGCCTGGCGGTCGACGCGGCCCGGGCGCAACTCGCCGCGGCCACCACGCAGCGGGACCTGGCCGCGGCCGACCTGCGCCGCTATGCCCAGCTTCGCGACCAGAATTTCATCAGCGGCGCCGAACTCGAGCGGCGTGAGAGCACCTTCCGCGCGGCCCAGGCGCAGTTGGACCAGGCCCAGGCGCAGTTCGCGGCGCAGGGCAACCAGGCGGGCTATACCCGGCTCGTGGCGCCCGGCGCCGGCGTGGTCACCGCGGTCGAAGCCGAGGCCGGCCAGGTGGTGGCAGCCGGCGCGCCGGTGGTGCGCATCGCGCTCGACGGCCCGCGCGATGCAGTGTTCGCCGTGCCCGAGGACAAGGTCCGCCTGATCCGCCGCGGCGGTGAGGTCGAGGTGCGGCAATGGTCGGATGGCACGCGCCTGTCCGGCCGGGTGCGCGAGGTTTCGGCCAGCGCCGACCCGGTCACCCGTACCTTCCAGGTCAAGGTGGCGCTCGGCGGCAACGCGCCGCCGCTCGGATCGACCGTGTATGTCACGCCCGCCGGCATGGGCCTGGCGGGAGTTCCGGTGCTCAAACTGCCCACCAGCGCGCTGCGCCACGACAACGGCACCACGGCCGTGTGGGTCTTCGACGAACCGACCGGAAAGCTGCGGTCCCAGCCCATCGAGGTCGCCACCGCCGACGGAAACGAGGTCGTGGTCACGCAGGGGCTGCAGCCCGGGATGCAGGTGGTCAGCGCCGGCGTGCATGTGCTCCACGAAGGCCAGCAGGTCGTGCCCTACCGCGACAGGCACAACCTGGCCGCCGGGAGCGTCCGGTGAGCCCGGCGCGACGCGCACCCAGCGAACGCTTCAACCTTTCGCGCTGGGCGCTGGAGCACCCGGCCCTCACGCGCTACCTCATGGTGGTGCTGATGGTGCTGGGCTTCGCGGCCTACTTCCAGCTCGGCCAGGACGAGGACCCGCCCTTTACCTTCCGCGCCATGATCGTGCGCGCCTACTGGCCGGGCGCCACCGCGCATCAGATGGCCGAGCAGGTCACCGACCGCATCGAGCGGACCCTTCAGGAGGTTCCGTACGCCGACGTGATCCGCAGCTATTCCAAGCCCGGCGAGGCGCTCATCACCTTCCTCATCCGCGATTCATCGCGTCCCGCGGAGGTCGCCAACGTCTGGTACACGGTGCGCAAGAAAGTCGGCGACATGCGAGGCACCCTGCCGGCCGGCGTGCAGGGGCCTTTCTTCAACGACGAGTTCGGCGACGTGTTCGGCGTCATCTACGCCCTGCAGGCCGACCCGGGCTTCAGCTATGCCGAGCTCAAGTCCTTCGCAGACGACGTGCGCCAGCAGCTTCTGCGGGTGCCGGACGTCGCCAAGGTCGAACTTTTCGGGGTGCAGGACGAGAAGATCTTCGTCGAGGTGTCCCAGAAGCGCCTGTCCCAGCTCGGGCTCGACCTCACCCAGGTGCTCGCCCAGCTGGGCCAGCAGAACGCGGTCGAGTCCGCCGGTGCGGTGCAGACGCCGGGCGACGTGGTGCAGGTGCGGGTGCCGGGGCAGTTCCAGGCCATCGAGCAGCTGCGCGCCATGCCGATCCGCGGATCGTCGGGCAACCAGCTGCGCCTGGGCGACATCGCCGAGATCCGCCGCGGCTACGTCGATCCGCCGTCGGTCAAGGTGCACCACCAGGGGCACGAGTCCATCGCCCTGGGTGTGTCCATGGCCAAGGGAGGGGACATCATCCGCCTGGGCAAGGCCCTGTCCGCCCGCACCGGCCAGATCGAGGCGGGCTTCCCGGCGGGCGTGCGCCTGGTGCAGGTGCAGGACCAGCCCCGCAACGTGTCCACCTCGGTCAACGAGTTCGTGAAGGTGCTCATCGAGGCCATCGTCATCGTGCTGGCGGTCAGCTTCATCGCGCTGGGCCTGCACCGGCATGCCGATGCGCACCAGCGGCCGGTCTGGCGCCGCTGGTACGTGGACATGCGGCCCGGCCTGGTGGTGGGCATCACCATCCCGCTGGTGCTGGCCGTCACCTTCCTGGTCATGCAGTACTGGGGGATCGGGCTGCACAAGATCTCGCTGGGCTCGCTGATCATCGCGCTGGGCCTGCTGGTGGACGACGCCATCATTGCCGTCGAGATGATGGTGCGCAAGATGGAGGAGGGCTACGACAAGATCCGCGCCGCCACCTTCGCGTACGAGATCACCGCCATGCCCATGCTCACCGGCACGCTCATCACCGCGGCGGGCTTCCTGCCGATCGGCATGGCGCGTTCCACCGTGGGCGAATACACCTTCGCGATCTTCGCGGTGACGGTGGTCGCACTGGTGCTGAGCTGGCTGGTCTCGGTGTACTTCGTCCCCTACCTGGGCACACTCATCCTGCGGCACAAGCCCGGCGTGCAGGCGGGCGAGGCGGCTGCGCATGTAGAGCACTTCGACACGCCCTTCTACCGCCGGTTCCGGCGCACGGTCGACTGGTGCGTGGCGCACCGCTGGATCACCATCGGGGCCACGCTGCTCATCTTCGCGCTGGGCCTCGTGGGCATGGGACGCGTGCAGCAGCAGTTCTTCCCCGACTCCAGCCGCCCGGAGATCCTGGTGGACACCTGGCACGCCGAAGGCACCTCCTTCGCGGCCAACGAGGCCGTGACCCGACGGCTCGAGCAGCGGCTCATGCGCGAGCCGGGCGTGCGCACCGTCACCGCGTGGATCGGCTCGGGCGTGCCGCGCTTCTATCTGCCCATGGACCAGTACTTCCCGCAGACCAACCTGTCGCAGCTCATCGTGCTGCCGCAGGACCTGGCCACGCGCGAGACCCTGCGCCAGCGCCTGCCGGCCGTCCTGGCCGAAGAATTCCCCGAAGTGCGCGGCCGCGTCAAGCTGCTGCCCAACGGCCCGCCCGTGCCCTTCCCGGTGATGTTCCGCGTGATCGGCCCCGACCCCACCGAGCTTCGCCAGCGCGCCGATGAAGTCAAGGCGGCGATGCGCGCCAGCACCAACATGCGCGGCGTCCACGACAACTGGAACGAGCCGGTCAAGGTGCTGCGGCTCGAGATCGACCAGGTCAAGGCGCGCACCCTGGGCGTGTCCAGCCAGGCCATTGCGCAGGCCTCGCGCACCATCCTCAGCGGCACCAGCATCGGGCAGTTCCGCGAAGGCGACAAGCTGATCGACATCCTGCTGCGCCAGCCCGCCGACGAGCGCAACGCGCTCACGGACATGGCCAACGCCTACCTGCCGACCGCCTCGGGGCGCACCATCCCGCTTATGCAGATTGCGCGGCCCACCTTTGGCTGGGAGCCCGGCGTCATGTGGCGCGAGAACCGGAACTATGCGGTCACCGTGCAGGGCGACGTCGTCGAAGGCCTGCAAGGCGCCACGGTCACGAACCAGCTGCTGCCTTCCTTGAGGCAGATGGAGTCGCGCTGGCCGCCCGGCTACCGCATCCAGGTGGCCGGCGCGGTCGAGGAAAGCGCCAAGGGCTCGTCGTCCATCATGGTCGGCATCCCCATCATGCTGTTCATCACCTTCACCCTGCTGATGCTGCAGTTGCACAGCTTCAGCCGCTCGGTCCTGGTCTTCCTCACCGGCTTCCTCGGCATCGCCGGCGTCGCCGGCGCGCTGCTGGTGCTGAACCGGCCCTTCGGCTTCGTTGCGCTGCTGGGCGTGATCGCCCTCATGGGCATGATCCAGCGCAACTCGGTCATCCTGATCGACCAGATCGAGCAGGACCGCGCCCGCGGCGTGCCTGCGTGGGAGGCCATCGTCGAGTCAGCGGTGCGGCGCCTGCGTCCCATCGTGCTCACCGCCGCGGCCGCGGTCCTGGCCATGATCCCGCTGTCGCGGTCGGTGTTCTGGGGCCCCATGGCCGTGGCGATCATGGGCGGGCTCATCGTCGCCACTGCCCTCACGCTCCTGGCCCTGCCCGCCATGTACGCCGCCTGGTTCCGCGTGCGGCGCGACACCCCCGGCATGGTGCCCGGCCAGGCCGCCGCCCGCTGGGACCCGCCCGTGCCTGCCGCCGCAGGGGGCGGGGCGGCATAGCGCATAGAATACTGGCCAGGCCGAGATCGCATT
>DAIMZU010000284.1:0-4589 GCA_036733845.1 Ramlibacter sp. | reverse complement strand
CCTGGGTGCGTCAGTCGGTGTCTTCCTGATGATGATGCTCGGGCTCCTGGACGTGCTCGGGCGCAAGCTGATCGACCAACCGCTGCGGGGTTCGGTCGAGCTGACTGAACTGCTGATGCTGGTGGTGGTTTTCCTGGGCGTCACCCTGGTGTCGCACCAGAAGGCGCATGTCCACCTCGACCTGATCGACGGCAGCCTGAAGGGCTGGGTCGGCACGCTGCGCGCCCGCGCGGGTGAGTGCATCAGCGGGATCGTCATGGGGGGCGCAGCATGGATCAGCGCATCCAAGGCCATGGTCTCTGCGGGCCAGAGCGAGGCGACGAGCCTGCTGCAGATTCCGCTGGCGCCCGCTTACCTGCTGGTGGCTATATTGCTGGCCATCGCGGCGTTGGCCCACTTCGCGCACGCGTTCAGCGTGCGCAATCCGAGCGCGAAGGAGGGTGGGGCATGACGGCCACGCTGCTGGCTCTGCTGGTATTTTTCGTGCTCGCCATGGGTCTGCGGGTCCCGGTCGGGCTGTCGCTGGGCATCGTCGGATTCGGCGGGCTCTGGATCACCCGGGGCTCGACCGCTGCGGTCTTTTCGGGCGCCACCGAGATCTTCGAAGCTGCGGGGTATGCGCTGTCCGTGGTGCCCATGTTTGTCCTGATGGGGAACTTCGTCACCCAGGGCGGCCTCTCGCGGCACCTCTACAACGCGGCCTATGCCTTCCTGGGTCACCGAAGGGGCGGCCTGGCGGCATCGACGATCGCCGCCTGCGCGGGGTTCGGCTCCGTGTGCGGTTCCGCGGTGGCGACTGTCGCGACGATGGCCAAGGTGGCCGTCCCCGAGATGCGGCGGCTCGGTTATAGCGACAGCCTGGCGGCGGCGTCGGTGGGTGCCGGCGGCTCCCTCGGGATCCTCATCCCGCCGTCGGCCTTGCTGATCCTCTATGGGCTGATGACCGAAACCTCGATCGGCGCGCTCTTTGCAGCGGCCCTCGTGCCCGGCGTCGTCGCGACGCTTTTCTACATCGGGGCAAGCCAGTGGACCGTCTGGCGCGATCCTTCCGCCGGACCGGCAGGCGCCCGGACGCCGTGGCCTCACCGGGTCCAGGCCGTGCTCGAGGTCTGGCCCGTCCTGGTGCTGTTCGTCGTGGTGATCGGCGGAATGTACGGCGGTGTCTTCACCGCCACGGAGGCGGCGGGGGTCGGGGCTGCCGGTGGGTTCCTGGTGGCCTGGTCGCGCAAGACGCTGACCTGGCGCGCGCTGCACGCGATCCTGATCGACACTGCGGTCACGACGGGGATGATGTTCGTCATTCTCATCGGCGCAATGGTGTTCGCGAACTTCGTGGCGTTCACGAGCATGACCAACGACCTGATGGAGACCGTCAAAAGGCTGGACGTTCCGCCGATCTGGATCATCGTGGCGATCGTATCCATCTACGTCGTTCTGGGCACCATCATGGAAGAGTTCTCCATGATCCTGCTCACGCTTCCGATCTTCTTTCCGCTGGTGACGGGCCTGGGCTTCGACCCCGTCTGGTTCGGCATCCTGGTGGTCTGCGTCGTCGAGATCGGCATGATTTCCCCACCTGTCGGAATGAACCTGTTCGTGCTGCGTGCCCAGTTGCCGGACGTGTCGATCAGCGCGATCTGGCGAGGCCTCACGCCTTTCCTCGTCGCCGACGTTGCGCGGCTGGCGGTGCTGGTCGCCTTGCCTGTCGTCACGCTGTGGCTTCCGCGCGCGCTCGGCCTGATCCGCTGAACACGCTGTGACCGCCGTCCCACCCTTATCTCGATCTCCCATGAGTCGTCACATGAATACCTCCCGCGCGATCGATGCCTGGGCTGAACGCCTGCGCCAGGCCGAGACGAAGCGCGAGCCGATCCCGGCCCTGCGTGAAGAAATCGGCGCGGACCCGGACGGCAGCATTGCCTATGCCATACAGATGGCGAACGTGCGGCACGCGCAGGCCCAGGGCCGACGCGTGGTCGGGCGCAAGATCGGCCTGACCTCCGTCGCCGTGCAGAAGCAGTTGGGCGTCGACCAGCCCGACTTCGGCACCCTGTTCGCCGACATGATCTTCGGCGACGACGAGGAGATTCCCTGGTCGCGCACGCTCCAGCCGAAGGTGGAGGCCGAGGTCGCGCTCGTCCTGTCGCGAGACCTGCTGGCCGCCGACACCACCCTGGTCGAGCTGATCTCCGCGACCGCCTACGTCCTGCCCGCCATCGAGGTGGTGGGCAGCCGGATCGCGAACTGGAACATCCGGTTCACCGATACCGTTGCGGACAATGCATCGAGCAGCCTGGTCGTCCTGGGCGGCGTGCCCACGAAGCTCGACGGGCTCGACCTGAAACTCGCGGCGATGACGATGGACCGCCGAGGCGAGAACGTCTCGAGTGGCACGGGCGCGGCCTGCCTGGGGCATCCGCTCAATGCCGCGGCATGGCTCGCGCGCAAGCTGGCAGCGCTCGGCCAGCCGCTGCGGGCGGGCGACCTGGTACTCACCGGGGCGCTCGGCCCGATGGTGGCTGTCTCCCCGGGCGACGCTTTCGAGGCGCGCATCGATGGCGTGGGCTCCGTGCGAACCCGGTTTGCCGCGCAATGACCGAGAGGACAGCATGACCCGCCCCCTGAAGGCCGCCATCATCGGCAGCGGCAACATCGGCACCGACCTGATGATCAAGGTGCTGCGCACCGGCAAGCACATCGCCATGGGTGCGATGGTGGGCATCGACCCCGCATCCGACGGCCTGGCGCGTGCGAAGCGCATGGGCGTCACGACCACCCACGAAGGCGTGGAGGGCCTCGTGCGCCTGCCCGGATTCGCCGATATCGACATCGTGTTCGACGCCACCAGCGCTGCGGCGCATGTGTCGAACGACGCTTTCCTGCGGCGCCTCAAACCCGGACTGCGAATGATCGACCTCACGCCGGCAGCCATAGGCCCGTACTGCGTTCCCGTGGTGAATGGGGAGCAGCACCTGCAGGCATCCAACCTGAACATGGTCACCTGCGGTGGCCAGGCGACCATCCCCATGGTGGCGGCGGTCAGTCGCGTCGCCAAGGTGCACTATGCCGAGATCGTGGCTTCGATCGCCAGCAAGTCGGCGGGACCGGGCACCCGGGCCAACATCGACGAGTTCACCGAGACCACGGCCCGTGCGCTCGAGGCCGTCGGTGGAGCGGCCAGGGGCAAGGCCATCATCGTGATGAACCCGGCCGAGCCGCCGCTCATCATGCGCGACACGGTCTACACGCTCAGCGAAGCGGCCGACGAGGCCGCGATCGCGCGCTCGGTCGACGAGATGGTCGCGGCGGTGCAGCAGTACGTCCCGGGGTATCGCCTGAAGCAGCGCTGCCAGTTCGACACCGTCAAGGGACTGAAGATCCCGGGCGTGGGCCGGTGGGACGGGCTGAAGACGTCGATCTTCCTGGAGGTCGAAGGGGCGGCGCACTACCTGCCCGCCTATGCCGGCAACCTCGACATCATGACCAGCGCCGGCCTGCAGACCGCCGAGCGAATCGCGGCCCGCCTGGTGGCCTGACGAAAGTGCGCGCCATGAATCCCAAGAAAATCTACATCTCCGATGTGACGCTGCGCGACGGCAGCCACGCCATACGGCACCAGTACAGCGTCGAGCAGGCCGCGCAGATCGCGCAGGCGCTCGACGAAGCAGGCGTCGACTCGATCGAGGTCGCGCATGGCGACGGGCTGCAGGGCGGCAGCTTCAACTATGGCTTTGGTGCGCACACCGACCTCGAATGGATCGAGGCGGCCGCATCCCGCGTCAGGCGCGCGAAGATCGCCACGCTGCTGCTCCCGGGAATCGGCACCGTGCACGACCTGAAAGAAGCGTATCAGGCCGGCGCGCGGGTGGTGCGCGTTGCCACCCACTGCACCGAAGCCGATATCTCGAAGCAGCACATCGAGGTCGCGCGCCATCTCGGCATGGACACCGTCGGATTTCTCATGATGAGCCACATGACCGAGCCCAGGGCGCTGGCGCAGCAGGCCAAGACCATGGAATCCTATGGAGCGACCTGCGTCTACGTGGTCGACTCCGGCGGTGCGCTCGGCATGAACGACGTCCGGGAGCGTTTCCGCGCGTTCAAGGATGTCCTGCGGCCGGAGACCGAAACGGGCATGCACGCCCACCACAACCTGAGCCTCGGCGTAGCCAACAGCATCGTCGCAGTGGAAGAAGGGTGCGACCGGGTCGACGCCAGCCTGGCCGGCATGGGGGCAGGCGCCGGCAACGCGCCCCTGGAGGTCTTCATCGCAGCGGCCAACCGCCTCGGCTGGAACCATGGCTGCGACGTGATGAAGCTCATGGACGCGGCGGACGACATCGTCCGGCCGCTGCAGGACCGTCCGGTGCGCGTGGACCGCGAGACCCTGGCACTCGGCTATGCAGGGGTGTATTCCAGTTTCCTTCGCCACAGCGAAGCAGCGGCGAAGAAATACGGGCTCAAGACCGTTGACATTCTGGTCGAACTGGGCCGCCGGCGCATGGTGGGCGGGCAAGAGGACATGATCGTCGACGTGGCGCTTGACCTGCTGCGGCGGTCCGAAGGCTCCGCCATCGCCAGGTGAAGGG
>DAIMZU010000283.1:0-4598 GCA_036733845.1 Ramlibacter sp. | reverse complement strand
GAAGTAGACCACCACCAGCGGGATCAGCGCGATCGGCGGCAGCGCACGGAAGAAGTTGATCAGCGGGTCGAGGAACAGGCGCGCACGCTTGTACCACCCGATCAGGAATCCCACCGGGACGGCCACCGCGATGCCCAGGGCCACGCCCAGGAACACCCGCTGCGTCGACATCAGGATGTCCACGCTCAGGCGCCCGCCGAACAGCAGTTCGGCGAGCTTGCGGCCGACCTGCAGCGGCGTGGGCATCAGCCCGGGGTTGACCAGCCCGGACACGGCGACGCCGTGCCACAGGGAGACGAGCAGCAGCCAGGGCAGCAGGACCAGCAGGGCATGACGGAGGCGGGCGGAAATGGTGGTTTCCCCTTGTTGGCATTGGAACGGCGAGCCAAGATACTATAGTTAGGACGTTTGCCGACCGGACGTTTTCCCTGATTGGCCATGCCCTCCACCCTGCGGC
Source organism: Ramlibacter sp. (assembly GCA_036733845.1). Lineage (GTDB taxonomy): Bacteria > Pseudomonadota > Gammaproteobacteria > Burkholderiales > Burkholderiaceae_C > Ramlibacter. Next base: position 4,141 of record DAIMZU010000283.1, on the reverse strand, counting down.
TTTCAATGCGCCCCCTCCGGGCGGGCCGCGGCATGCGCAGTCTGGGGCGGCCCTGATGCCTGTGCCCGGCCCGCGCAACCCGGTGCCACGCTATGCGCGCCTGGCGCAGCTGCTGCACCAGCGCATCGACAAGGGCGTCTGGAAGCCCGGGGACCACCTGCCCGCCCTGCCCGAGCTGATGGCGGAGTTCGACGTCGCGCGGGTCACCGCGCGGCAGGCAGTCGCCCTGCTGGCGCGCGAGGGCCTGGTCAGCGTCAGCCGCGGACGCGGCACGGTGGTGCAGTCCCGCCCGGAGCAGCACGCGCCCCTGGTCCTGCACACCTCCCTGGCCGCAATGGCCGAGGCCTACCGCAACGACCGGCCGACCCTCACCCTGGTGGACGAGCGACGGGCGAGCCCTGCCACCCTGCCCGAGGGATGCGGCCCTCCCGTGGCGGCCTACAGGCACCTCAAGCGGGTGCATTCGCGCGGCGACGAGGCGTATTGCGTGATCTCCATCTACCTGGACGAGGCGGTCTTCCGGCTGGCACCCCGGCGCTTCCGCAGCCAGACCATCATTCCTGTCCTGCTGTCGCTGCCCTCGGTGAAGATCGCGCGGGCCCACCAGACGCTGCGCATCTCGGCGGCCGACCTGGAGACCGCGCGGCTGCTCGACCTGCCGGTCAATGCCGCCGTCGGCGAGGTGGTGCGGGTGTTCCACGACGCCGACGACCAGGTCATGTACATCGCCGAGATCACCTACCGCGCCGAGTACATCCGCTTCCAGATGCCCCTGGAGATCTGAGCTTCCGACCATGCCCCTCACCCGCCTCACGCCCCACCTGTTCCGCGTTCCGCTGGCCGAGCCGGTAGTCACCTCCTTCGGCACCATGCGTGCGCGGTGGGCCTTGTGGGTCTCGCTCGAAGACGCCGACGGCGCCCGCGGCTGGGGTGAGGTCTGGTGCAACTTCCCCGACAGCGGCGCGCTGCACCGTGCGCGGCTGCTGCAGGAGGTCTTCGCGCCGCTGCTGCCGGCGCTGCCCTCGGCCGATCCGCTGCAGGCCGCCCGGCAGATGACAGCGAGCACGCGCATCCTGCGGCTGCAGTCCGGCGAATTCGGCCCTCTGGACCAGTGCCTGGCCGGGCTGGACACCGCCTTGTGGGACCTTCACGCCCGCCGGCTCGGCCAGCCGCTGCACCGGGTCCTGCGCCAGGCGCTCGGCCAACCGCCGGCCCCCGACGGCGCCGAGGACCGGGTGCGCGCCTACGCGAGCGGTATCAACCCGCAGGGCGCGGCCGACACCCTGCGGCGAGCGGCGGCGCAGGGACACCGCGCCTTCAAGGTCAAGATCGGGTTCGGCGCCGCGCAGGACCTGCGCACCCTGGAGGAATCCCGCGCGTGCGCGGGCGCATCGGCCTGGCTCGCAGCCGATGCCAACCAGGCCTGGAGCCGCGCGGAAGCCATGGCCATGCTCCCGCGCCTGGCCTGCTTCGGCCTGGCCTGGCTCGAAGAGCCGCTCGCCGCCGACGCGGGCACCGCCGACTGGCAGGCGCTGTCCCGCGGCGCCCCGATGCCGCTGGCGGCCGGCGAGAACATCCACCAGCTGGACGGGTTTGAAGAGGCGCTCGCGCAGTGGGGGCTGGGCGCAATGCAGCCCGACCTGGCCAAGTGGGGCGGGCCGAGCGGCTGCCTCGAAGTCGTGCGGCGCTGCCGCCACCACGGCGTTCTGTATTGCCCGCACTACCTCGGCGGCGCCATCGGGCTGCTCGCCTCCGCGCACCTGCTGGCGGCCTCCGGCAGTGGCGGGCTGCTGGAGATGGATGTCAACCCCAACCCCCTGCGCACGGTGCCGCTGGCCGGGGCCCTGCAGCCGGAGGAGGGCTGGGTGACGCTGCCGCCCGGTCCGGGCATCGGCATCGAGCCCGACCTGGCCACCCTGCAGGCCTGGCGCCAACCGAACCCCGCCTGAGCGGGCAGACCGCACGCCGCCGAAGGAGTCACCCCATGGCCCGCACCAGCCTCACCGTCCATCCGGACGACAACGTCACCACGTTGATGGATTCCCGCCCGGAAGACCGCCTGACCGACGAGGGGCTCGCCCTGCGGGAGCCGGTCCCCTTCGGCCACAAGGTGGCACGGCGGGCCATCGCAGCCGGCGAGGCCGTCATCAAGTACGGCGTGCCCATCGGCACCGCCATCCACGACATCCAGCCAGGAGACCATGTCCATGTCCACAACTGCCGCTGAAGCGGTCGCGGGCGCGGCCTTCATGGGCTACATGCGTCCCGGCGGCCGGGTGGGCGTGAGAAACCACCTCGCCGTGGTATCCACCGTGGCCCTGGCCAACCGCGTGGCGGAACTGGCTGCCGGGCAGTGCGAGCGCCACCTGCAGCGCCTGCCGGCGAGCCCCGGCGACGCGACCCGCGTGCTGCGGGTGGCCGGCGAATTCCAGCGGGGTCTCCAGAACCCCGATGCGCGCCTGCAGGACGAGGTGCTCCAGCGCATCGCCGGACATCCCAACATCGGCGCCGCGCTCGTCCTGTGCCACGACCGCCGGGCGGCCCAGGCCTGGCAGCAGCGGCTGTCCGCCTCAGGCAAGCCCATCGAGGTCCTGGCGGTCATGGACTGCACCGGGGTGCAGGATGCCATCGACCGCGCAACGTCCGCCCTGCTGCGCCTGGCGCAGCCGGTGCAGGCCCTGCAGCGCGAACCCTGTCCCCTGGCCGCCCTCACCTTCGCGCTCGAGTGCGGCGGCTCGGACGCCTCCAGCGCGGTCTGCGCCAATCCGGCGATCGGCCGGTTCGTCGATGCCGCGCTGGCCGCGGGCGCGACGGCGATCGTCTCGGAGACAGCGGAATTCATCGGTGCCGAGGCCGTCGTGCGCAGGCAGTCGGCCACCCCGGAGATCGCCGAGGCGATCGTCGCCCGGATCGCCGCCGTCGAAGCCCGGATGGCCGGCGACGGCGACCACTACCGGGGGGTGAACCCCACCGCCGAGAACATCGAGGCGGGCCTGACCACGCTGGTCGAAAAGACGATGGGCGCCGTCTGCAAGATCGGCCGCTCCCGCTTCGTCGGTTGCCTGGACTTCGGGCAACAGCCCCCGGAACCCGGCCTGTACTTCATGGACACGCCGTTCTTCAGCCCTTGCTCGATCACCGGCATGCTGGCCGGGGGCGCGCAGCTGACGCTGTTCGCCATGGGCGTCTTCAACCCCTCGGGCAACCCGCTGGCGCCCACCCTCAAGATCTGTGGCAACCCCGAGACGACGGCACGGTGGGCCGATGGCATCGACCTCGATCTCGGCGCCCTGACACAGGGCGAGATCTCACTGGACGCGGCCGGCGCGCGCGTTGCCGAGGCGGTCCTGCGCACGGCTGGCGGGCAGGCGACCCGCACCGAGGCCTGGGGAGAAGGGCAGTTCATCATTCCCCGGATGCTCCCGACCTTCTGACCCGCGCCGCCGGGCGGGACCGTGACTTTCACCCGCCCCGGCGGCGGCGGGCGTCGCCTCCGCCCCACTCCTGCAGCCTCGCGTCAGCGGCCGTGGCCATCCGGCGATTTACACTGTCCAGCCTTTCGGGGATGATGACGAGAGTTGCCGCAATCCCGCGTGCTGCGGGTCCGGCGACCTCCCGTCCGCCTGAAATCGACCCACCACTTCGCCCACTCCCCACCGCCCCATGGCCGCCGTCGAACCCGTCACGCAACCCACCGCCGTCGCCATGCCCGGCCTGGCGCGTGCGCTCGTGACGGCCGGCAAGCTGGAGCAGCGGTCCGCCGAGGCGCTTTACCGCAAGGCACTGGACGGAAAGTCCAGCTTCATCTCCGAGCTGATGGGGTCCGGCGCGGTGTCTGCCGCCGACCTCGCGCACACCATGTCGCTGGCCTACGGGGCGCCCCTGCTGGACCTGCAGGCGGTCGATCCCACCCGCCTTCCGCGCGGACTGCTCGACATCAAGCTGTGCCAGGCCCTGCGGGTGGTCGTGCTGGCACGGCGCAACAACCGCCTGACCGTCGCCACGGCCGATCCGTCCGACCAGCAGGCCGCCGAAAAGATCAAGTTCGCCACGCAGATGGGCGTGGACTGGATCATCGTCGAATACGACAAGCTTTCGCGCATGGTGGACGCCACCACCACCACCGCGACCGAGAGCATGG
>DAIMZU010000282.1:0-4610 GCA_036733845.1 Ramlibacter sp. | reverse complement strand
GTGTACCTGCTGGCCCACTGGATCACCGATCGCGACATGCCCAAGCGCTTCGACGTGCCCTTCCTGGTCGCGCGGATGCCCGAGGGCCAGGAGCCGGTGGCCGACGAGGCCGAGCAGTTCGAGCCGGTCTGGGTGCGCCCGGCCGACGCGCTGGCCCGCCACCGGGCGGGCAGCTTCTCCATGATCTTCCCGACCATCCGCACGCTCGAGCGGCTCACAGGCTTCGCCAGCGTGGACGCGCTGCTGCAGGCTTGCTCAGCCGGCCGTCCCCTGTGGACGAGCTGCCCGCGGGCGGGCACCCTGCGCGGGCGGGAAGCACGCTACATGGAGCACGAGCCGCCCTACGGCGAGCTCGAGCTGGTCAGCCCCGACGGGCAGATCGTCCATGCGCTGGACTGGCAATGCGGGCAGCCGGTTCCGCTTCTTCGGCATCTCTCGCGACTGACAGCCCCGAACCCGGGCCCCATGACCGGTCCCGGCACCAACACCTACCTCGTGGGCGATGTCGCCATGGGCTACATCGTCATCGACCCGGGCCCGGCCGACGAGGGCCACATCGACCGGCTGCTGGACGCCACCGGGGGCCAGGTGCGCATGATCGTGTGCACCCATTCGCACGCCGACCACGCACCGGCCGCACGGCCGCTGCAGGCGCGCTGCCCCGGTCGGCCGCCCGTGCTGGGCCTGTCCTCGCGCGAGACCGCGGGCGAAAGCGCACGCTTTTCGCCCGACCGCGAACTGGCCGACGGCGAAGTGCTGGTGCTCGAAGGCGGCGGCGAGCGCCACAGCCTGCAGGTGGTGCACACGCCGGGGCATGCGGCCAACCACCTGTGCCTGGTGCTGCAGGAGGACGGGCTGCTGTTCTCGGGGGACCACATCCTCAACGGCAGCACCACCGTGATCAATCCGCCCGATGGGCACATGGGACGGTACATGGCTTCGCTGGACCGCCTGGCTGCCCTGTGCGGACCGGGCGGCGTGGCCTTCATATTGCCCGCGCACGGGCATGTGATCGGCTCGGCCGGTGAAGCCATCGCGCGGCTGAAGGCCCACCGCCTGGCCCGGGAAGCGCGCGTCGCGGCGGCCATGCGGGCGCGTCCGGACGGCGGCCTCGACGACTGGCTGCCACTGGCCTATGACGACGTGCCCGAGCGCATGTGGCCCATGGCGCGGCGCTCGCTGCTGGCGCACGTGGAGCACCTGCAGGAAGCGGCCGCCTCGGCGTGACCCGCGCCCTGCCAGGACGCGGGGAAAAAAGTGTGAAGTCCGCCGATACGCCGGATTCTGTGCGCCGCGGTTGCCCGCGGCGTGACCGTCATTCATCTGGGCCGCTCGTCGCCGAAGCGGCTCGGTGCTACCTACCCGCCAGCTCCCCGGGACACAGGTCACCGCTGGCCTATTTGGTATTGCTGCGCGTAGAGATTGCCCGTTTCACCCGGCGCACCGTGCCGGGCCTGCGCCCGGCGCGCTGCGCCGACTCGTCTCTGTTGCTCTGATCCTCACCTCGCGGTGGACAGGTGTTACCTGCTACGCTGCCCTGTGCAGTCCGGACGTTCCTCCAGTGCGGCCTTTCGGCGATTGCACCAGCGACGGCCTGGCGGGCTTCACCCGCGCATTATCCCCCTTGAGGCGCCGCTGCGCCGATGCGGTTACCATTTCGGCCCTGCCGACCGACCGCCTCGTCTGCCCGATCACCACGGGCCGCGACACGCCATGATCAGAATCTCCGAAATCAAGCTGCCCCTGTCCCAGGCGGAGCAGCCCGAAGCCCACCTGCGGGCCGCAGCAAGCGCCGTCCTGGGCATCGCACCGCACGACATCGCTTCGCTCGACGTGTTCAAGCGCAGCTTCGACGCGCGCAAGGCCGAACTCACTGCCGTCTACATCGTCGACCTGGTCCTGGCCGATCCGGTCACCGAGGCGGCGGTGCTCGCGCGCCACGCCGGCCACCCGCACGTTGGCCCCACCCCCGACATGGCGTGGCGCCCGCCGGTGCAGGCGTCCACCGCCCCCGAGCCACGCCCGGTGGTGATCGGCTTCGGTCCCTGCGGCATCTTCGCAGCCCTGGTGCTGGCGCAGATGGGCCTGCGCCCCATCGTGCTCGAACGCGGCAGGACCGTGCGCCAGCGCACGAAGGACACCTGGGGACTGTGGCGGCGCGGCGAGCTCCAGCCCGAGAGCAACGTGCAGTTCGGCGAAGGCGGCGCCGGGACCTTCTCCGACGGCAAGCTCTATAGCCAGATCAAGGACCCGCGGCACCTCGGCCGCAAGGTGATGGCCGAGTTCGTGAAGGCAGGCGCGCCTGCGGAGATCCTGTACGCCGCCCACCCCCACATCGGGACCTTCAAGCTGGTGAAGGTCGTCGAGCACATGCGCGAGCAGATCATCGCGCTCGGCGGCGAAGTGCGCTTCGAGCGGCGGGTGACCGATTTCCACATCGAGGACGGCTCCCTGCGCGCCCTGGAAGTGCTCGACGCGTCCACCGGCGCGCGCGAAGTGCTGCGGGCCGACCACGTGGTCCTGGCGCTGGGACACAGCTCGCGCGACACCTTCGAGCAGTTGCACGCGCGCGGCGTGTTCCTTGAGGCCAAGCCCTTCTCGATCGGCTTCCGCATCGAGCACCCCCAGGGGATGATCGACCGCGCCCGGTGGGGACGGCATGCCGGCCACCCGCTGCTCGGCGCGGCCGACTACAAGCTGGTTCACCACGCATCGAACGGACGCAGCGTCTACAGCTTCTGCATGTGCCCGGGAGGCACTGTGGTGGCCGCCACCTCGGAGCCGCAGCGCGTGGTCACCAACGGAATGAGCCAGTACTCACGCAACGAGCGCAACGCCAATGCCGGCATCGTGGTCGGCATCGAACCCCGCGACTACCCCGGCACCGACCCACTGGCAGGCGTGCGCCTGCAGCGTGAGCTGGAGTCGCGCGCCTATGTGCTCGGCGGGGGCACCTACGAAGCGCCGGGGCAGCTCGTGGGCGACTTCATCGCGGGCGTGCCTTCGACCTCCTTCGGGGAGGTGCTGCCTTCGTACAAGCCCGGGGTGCAGCTCGGCGACCTGCACCCTGCCCTGCCCGCCTATGCCATCGAAGCCATACGCGAAGCCCTGCCCGCCTTCGGCCGCAGGATCCGCGGCTTCGACCGGCACGACGCGGTACTCACCGGTGTCGAGACCCGCACCTCGTCGCCCCTGCGGATCACACGGGGCGAGGACTTCCAGAGCCTGAACATCCGGGGGCTGTACCCGGCGGGTGAAGGCGCGGGTTACGCGGGGGGGATCCTGTCGGCGGGCGTCGACGGAATCAAGGTGGGTGAGGCGGTGGCACGGAGCCTGGAGGCGCGGCACGGGTCGAGCCGCTGAAATGAGCCACCGCTTACCGTCATCCCCGCGGAAGCGGGGACCCAGGAGCGCAATCCATCCGGGGTGAGGTGTGGGCGGGCGTGGGTCCCCGCCTGCGCGGGGATGACGGCTGGGAGCGGCGGGAGGACGGCCGCGCGCGCCGGGTGGCGGCCGGTAGCTCGGCCGCCGCTTGCGCTCACTGCGCCTGCAGCGCCGCGATCCGCTCTTCGATCGGCGGGTGGGTGCTGAAGAGCTTGCCCACGCCCGAGGTGATGCCCATGGACTGCAGGCCCTGGGGCAGCTGCCCCGGAACCATGCCGCCCAGTCGGGCCAGCGCGTTGATCATGGGCTGCTTGCGGCCCATCAGCTCGGCCGCGCCGCGGTCGGCGCGGAACTCGCGCTGGCGGGAGAACCAGGCCACGATGATGGCGGCCAGGAAGCCCAGCACGATGTCCAGCACGATGGTCGTGACGAAGTAGCCGATGCCCGGGCCGGAATTGGACGTGTCGCCCCGGCGCAGGAAGCCATCGACCACGTAGCCGATGACGCGGGACAGGAAGACGACGAAGGTGTTCATCACGCCCTGGATCAGGGTCATGGTGACCATGTCGCCGTTGGCGATGTGCGCGACCTCGTGGCCGATGACCGCCTCGACCTCATCGCGGGTCATGCCCTGCAGCAGCCCGGTGGACACGGCAACCAGCGCGTTGTTCTTGAAGGCGCCGGTGGCGAAGGCGTTGGGCTCGCCCCTGAAGACGCCGACCTCGGGCATGCCGATGCCGGCCTTGTCGGCGAACTTGCGCACGGTGTCGACGATCCAGCGCTCGTCCGGGCCTTCCTGGCCGGTGATGATCTGGACGCCGGAACTCCACTTGGCGATGGTCTTGGACAGCAGCAGCGAGATGAACGCGCCGCCGAAGCCCATGATCAGGGCGAAGCCCAGCAGGGCCGTCAGGTTGAGCCCGTTGGCCGTGAGGAAGCGGTTGACGCCGAGCAGCGACGAGACGATGCCCAGGACGACCACGACCGCGAGGTTGGTGGCGACGAACAGGAAGATGCGTTTCATTGTTTTGAAGCTCCGTACAGGACAGGGCAAGGAAAGGACTGCGCCAGCGCAGATGGGGCGGGCCACCCCGAATTCAAGCACACCGCAGCCCGTTTCTGCGCGCCGGCCTGAAGACCTCGGAGTCCTCGTAGAAGGAAAAGTTCTCGCTGGCTGCCGACCATCCGGGGATGCCGAGCACCGGCAGCGGCGTGAAGGGCTTGGC
>DAIMZU010000281.1:0-4618 GCA_036733845.1 Ramlibacter sp. | reverse complement strand
ACCCCCCGATCTCCCCCCACGAAAGGCACTTCCATGTCCTCCGCCCTCATCCGCCACTGGGACCCGGAAAACCGGTCCTTCTGGCAAGACACCGGCCACGCAGTGGCCCGCCGCAACCTCTGGATCTCCATTCCCGCCCTCACCCTGGCCTTCGCGGTCTGGATGGTGTGGTCGGTAGTGGTGGTCAACCTGCCGGCCGTCGGCTTCAAGTTCAACACCAACCAGCTGTTCTGGCTGGCCGCGCTCCCTGCGCTGTGCGGCGCGACGCTGCGCATCTTCTACTCCTTCGCGGTGCCGATCTTCGGCGGCCGGCGCTGGACGGCGATCTCCACTGCGTCGCTGCTGCTGCCTGCCACCGGCATCGGCTTCGCGGTGCAGGACCCGACGGTGCCCTATGAGGTGTTCGTGCTCCTGGCGCTGCTGTGCGGCCTGGGCGGCGGCAACTTCGCCTCCTCCATGAGCAACATCAGCTTCTTCTACCCGAAGGCGCAGAAAGGCACGGCCCTGGGCCTGAACGCCGGCCTGGGCAACCTCGGTGTCTCGCTGGTGCAGTTCGTGGTTCCCATGGTCATCACGGCGGGCGTGTTCGGCGCCCTGGGCGGCGACGCGCAGATCGTCGTCAAGAACGGCCAGCCGGTTCCGATGTGGCTGCAGAACGCGGGCTTCATCTGGGTGCCGTTCATCGCCATCGCAGCGGTGGCTGCGTGGTTCGGCATGAATGACCTGGCCGATGCCAAGGCGTCGTTCGCCGACCAGGCCGTGATCTTCAAGCGCAAGCACAACTGGCTGATGTGCTGGCTGTACATCGGCACCTTCGGCAGCTTCATCGGCTATTCCGCGGGCTTTCCCCTCCTGATCAAGAGCCAGTTCCCTGGCGTCAACGCCCTGCAGTACGCCTGGCTCGGTCCCCTGGTCGGCGCGCTGATCCGTCCGCTGGGCGGCTGGCTGTCGGACAAGCTCGGCGGTGCCCGCGTGACCTTCTGGACTTTCATCGTGATGGTCGGCGGCGTGCTCTCGGTCCTGCAGTTCCTGCCGCAGGGCGGCCAGGGCGGCAGCTTCACCGGCTTCATGGTCTCGTTCCTGGTGCTGTTCGCCGCGGCGGGCATCGGCAACGGCTCGACCTTCCGCATGATTCCCGTGATTTTCCTGACCGAGCGCCAGCGCGAAGCCGCCGGCAAGGGCCAGTCCGCCGCCGACCAGGCCGTGCGCGACGCCAACAAGGAAGCCGCCGCCGTCCTGGGCTTCAGCTCGGCGATCGGTGCCTACGGCGGGTTCTTCATTCCCAAGAGCTACGGCACCTCCATCGCCCTGACGGGCAGCACCGATGCCGCGCTTTACACCTTCATCGCCTTCTATGTGAGCTGCATCGCGATCACCTGGCTGTATTACAGCCGGAAGAACGCCCCGATGCCCTGCTGATCCCGCACTGACTTTCAGAGAGACAAGCATATGAGTCACTTCCTCGACAAACTGACCTGGCTGGCGCAGCCGCGCGAGACCTTCGCCGATGGCCATGGCCAGGTCACGAATGAAAACCGCGGCTGGGAGAAGGCCTACCGCGATCGCTGGGCACACGACAAGGTCGTGCGCAGCACCCACGGCGTGAACTGCACGGGCTCGTGCTCGTGGAAGATCTACGTCAAGGGCGGCATCGTCACCTGGGAAACCCAGCAGACCGACTATCCGCGCACCCGCTGGGACATGCCCAACCACGAGCCGCGCGGCTGCGCCCGCGGGGCCAGCTACAGCTGGTACCTGTACTCGGCCAACCGGGTGAAGTACCCCCTGATCCGCGGCCGGATGCTGAAGCTTTGGCGCGAAGCGCGCTTGACGCTGCCGCCGGTGGAAGCCTGGGCCTCGCTGGTCGGTGACGAAGTCAAGCGCCGCAGCTGGCAGCAGGCCCGCGGCCTGGGCGGCTTCGTGCGCTCGAGCTGGGACGAGATCAACGAGATCGTCGCCGCATCGAACATCCACACCATCCGCAAGCACGGCCCGGACCGCATCATCGGCTTCTCGCCGATCCCGGCCATGTCCATGGTCAGCTACGCCGCCGGCAGCCGCTACCTGAGCCTGATCGGCGGCGTGTGCATGTCGTTCTACGACTGGTACTGCGACTTGCCGCCGGCCAGCCCGCAGATCTGGGGCGAGCAGACCGACGTGCCCGAGTCGGCTGACTGGTACAACAGCAACTACATCATCGCCTGGGGCTCGAACGTGCCCCAGACCCGCACGCCCGACGCGCACTTCTTCACCGAGGTCCGCTACAAGGGCACCAAGACGGTCGCGATCACGCCCGACTACTCCGAAGTCGCCAAGCTGGCCGACCTGTGGATGCACCCCAAGCAGGGCACCGACGCCGCCGTGGCCATGGCCATGGGCCACGTGATCCTCAAGGAGTTCTACTTCGACAAGCGCTCGGAGTACTTCGACGACTACGCGCGCCGCTACACCGACCTGCCGATGCTGGTGATGCTCAAGGAGCAGGTGCTGCCTTCGGGCGAGACGGCGCTGGTGCCGGACCGCTACGTGCGCGCCTCCGACTTCAACGGCAAGCTGGGCCAGTCCAACAACCCCGAGTGGAAGACGCTGGCTTTCGACCAGGACGGCAAGGTGGTGGTGCCAAAGGGCGCGATCGGCTTCCGCTGGGGCCCGGACGGCCGTCCCGATGCGGGCCAGTGGAACCTGGAAGCGAAGGAAGCGCGCGGCAACGAGGACGTCAAGCTGCGGCTGTCGCTGCTGGATGGTGAAGTGCCGGCCGACATGCAGCCGGCCAAGGTCGCCTTCCCCTACTTCGGCGGCATCGCGCACGAACACTTCTCCTCCAGCGAGCACGGGGACGTGCTGCTGCGGACGGTGCCGGTGCAGCGCATCAAGCTGGGCAAGGCGGGCGAGGAGCGCTACGCCACCGTCGCCACGGTGTTCGACCTGCAGGCGGCGCAGTACGGCGTGCCGCGCGGACTGCCCGGCGAGTACGCGGCGGCCAACTACGACGAGGACACGCCCTACACGCCCGCATGGCAGGAAAAGATCACCGGCGTGCCGCGCCAGCAGGTGATCACGGTGGCGCGCCAGTTCGCCGACAACGCCGACAAGACCCATGGCCGCTCGATGGTGATCATCGGCGCCGCCATGAACCACTGGTACCACAGCGACATGAACTACCGCGGCGTCATCAACATGCTGATGCTGTGCGGCTGCATCGGCCAGAGCGGCGGCGGCTGGGCGCACTACGTGGGCCAGGAAAAGCTGCGCCCGCAGACCGGCTGGACGCCCTTGGCCTTCGCGCTGGACTGGATCCGCCCGCCCCGGCAGATGAACTCCACCAGCTTCTTCTATGCCCACACCGACCAGTGGCGCTACGAAAAGCTCGGCGTGCAGGAAATCCTCTCGCCGCTGGCCGACCCCGAGCAGTGGAACGGCAGCCTGATCGACTACAACGTGCGCGCCGAGCGCATGGGCTGGCTGCCTTCGGCACCCCAGCTCAAGACCAACCCCATCCAGGTCGTCCGCGATGCGCAGGCCGCTGGCCTAGACGGCAAGGACTACGTGGTCAGGTCGCTCAAGGACGGCAGCCTCGAGATGAGCTGTGAGGACCCGGACAGCCCGGCCAACTGGCCGCGCAACATGTTCGTGTGGCGCTCGAACATCCTGGGATCGTCTGGCAAGGGCCACGAGTACTTCCTCAAGCACCTGCTGGGCACCAGCCACGGCGTGCAGGGCAAGGACCTGGGCCGCGACGAGGCCAAGCCGAAGGAGGTGGTCTGGCACGACAAGGCGCCCGAAGGCAAGCTGGACCTGGTGGTCACGCTGGACTTCCGCATGTCCACGACCTGCCTGTATTCCGACATCGTCCTGCCCACGGCCACCTGGTACGAGAAGAACGACCTCAACACCAGCGACATGCACCCCTTCATCCACCCGCTGTCCACCGCGGTGGACCCGGCCTGGGAGTCGCGCAGCGACTGGGAGATCTACAAGGGCTTCGCGCGCAAGTTCAGCGAGCTGTGCCCGCCCTACCTGGGCGTCGAGAAGGAAGTGGTGCTGTCGCCGCTGATGCACGACACCCCCGCCGAACTGGCGCAGCCCTTCGGCGTGGCCGACTGGAAGCGCGGCGAGTGCGAGCTGGTGCCCGGCAAGACCGCGCCCAACATCACGGTGGTCGAGCGCGACTACCCGAACGTCTTCAAGCGCTTCACCGCGCTGGGGCCGCTGATGAACAAGGCGGGCAATGGCGGCAAGGGCATCTCCTGGAACACCCAGGATGAAGTCGAGCAGCTCGGCCAGCTCAATGGCTGGGTGCGCGAGGAAGGCGTCACCAAAGGCATGCCCCGCATCGAGACCGACATCGATGCCTGCGAAACCATCCTGCAGCTCGCTCCGGAAACCAATGGCCACGTCGCGGTCAAGGCCTGGGAGGCGCTGTCCAAGGCCACCGGTCGCGAGCACGCGCACCTGGCGCTGCACCGGGAGGACGAGAAGATCCGCTTCCGCGACGTGCAGGCGCAGCCGCGCAAGATCATCTCCTCGCCCACCTGGAGCGGCCTGGAGAGCGAGAAGGTCTCGTACAACGCCGGCTACACCAACGTGCACGAGCTGATCCCATGGCGCACCCTCACCG
>DAIMZU010000280.1:0-4623 GCA_036733845.1 Ramlibacter sp. | reverse complement strand
TCGTAGATCATGTTGATGCGGTTGTCCCGCACGAACTGCTCCATGCCCCATTCCTGGATGTAGCCGTGGCCGCCGAACACCTGCATGCAGGCATTGGTGGCTATGTGACCGTTGTCGGTCAGGAAGGCCTTGACGATGGGCGTGAGCAGCGCCACCAGCTCGGCGCTGTCGGCGCGAACCTTCTCGTCGGGGTGGCTCAGCTCACGGTCGATCAGGAGCGCACAGAAGAGATTGAGTGCGCGGCCGCCTTCCGCGTACGCCTTGGCTGTCATCAGCATGCGGCGCACGTCGGGGTGCACGATGATCGGATCGGCCGGCTTGTCCTTGGCCTTCACGCCAGACAGGCTGCGCGACTGGATGCGGTCGCGGGCATAGGCCAGCGCGTTCTGATAGGCCACCTCGGTCAGCCCCAGCGACTGCATGCCCACGCCGATGCGCGCGGCATTCATCATGACGAACATCGCCTGCAGGCCCTTGTTCGGCTGGCCCACCATCGTGCCGACCGCGTTCTCCATCACGATCTGCGCGGTGGCGTTGCCGTGGATGCCCATCTTGTGCTCGAGGCCGCCGCACCAGATGCCGTTGCGCTCGCCGAGCGAGCCATCGGCGTTCACATGGAACTTGGGCACGATGAACAGGCTGATGCCCTTGCTGCCCGCGGGCGCGTCCGGCAGGCGCGCGAGCACCAGGTGCACGATGTTGCGCGCCATGTCGTGCTCGCCGGCCGAGATGAAGATCTTGTTGCCGGTGAGCCGGTAGGTGCCGTCCGGCTGCGGCTCCGCGCGCGTTCGCAGCAGGCCCAGGTCGGTGCCGCAGTGCGGCTCGGTCAGGCACATGGTGCCGGTCCATTCGCCGCTGGTCAGGCGCGGCAGGTACAGGCGCTTCTGCTCCTCGGTGCCGTGCTCGTGCAGGGCCTCGTAGGCGCCATGCGTCAGGCCCGGATACATCGTCCAGGCCTGGTTGGCCGAGTTGAGCATCTCGTAGAAGCACTGGTTGACCACGATGGGCAGGCCCTGGCCGCCGAAGGCCGGATCGCCCGACAGCGCGGGCCATCCGCCCTCCACGTACTTGGCGTAGGCCTCCTTGAAGCCCTTGGGCGTGGTCACCTCGTGCGTCTCGCGGTCCAGGGTGCAACCCTCCTGGTCACCGCTCACGTTCAGGGGCAGCAGGACCTCGCTGGCGAATTTTCCGCCCTCTTCGAGGATGGCATTGATGGTCTCGACGTCCACGTCGGCGTGAGGCGGCATGACGCGCAACTCGCGCTCGAGTTGCAGCACCTCGTGCAGCACGAACTGCATGTCACGCAGCGGCGGGGTATAGGTGGGCATCGGGTCTCCTTCGATGAATGGACGTGAAGTTCAGGGGGCTGCGTCCGCCGGCGCAAGCCGGGGTCGCAGCAGGTTCTCGAAACCACTTCGGGCTCGCTCGAGCGAGCCGGGCTTGCGCAGGAAACGGGCCTCGTAATGCAGGGCCAGGATCAGGCCATGGATCTCGAAGAGCATCTGCTCTTCGTCCACATCGGCGCGCAGGTGGCCGGCCTCGCGCGCGGCGCTCACTGCGCGGCGCATGGCCGCCATCCAGGTGTCGACCGACTGAACCAGCGCATCGCGCACTGCGCCAGGGCGGTCGTCGAACTCGACCGCGCCGCTGATGTAGATGCAGCCGGAGTCGATCTCGACCGAGGTGCGCTTCATCCACAGGTCGAACAACGCCCGCAGGCGCGGCAGGCCGCGGGGGGCCTGCAGGGCAGGCTGGAAGACCTCGGCCTCGAAGCGGGCGTGGTATTCGGCGATGACGGCGATCTGCAGGTCTTCGCGGGAGCCGAAGTGGGCAAAGACGCCCGATTTGCTCATCTGCGCGGCATCGGCCAAGGCCCCGATGGACAGGCCCTCCAGGCCGACCTGGGCCGCGAGGCCGAGCGCAGCATCAAGGATGGCCGCGCGGGTCTGCCTTCCCTTGGGCTGGGACATGCGCGCTGTGCCTGCATCGGTGCGGGACATGAATGAGGTCAGGAATAAAACGAACGGTCATGCTATTTTGCATGAAAGTGGCCGGTTGTGGGGTCGAAAACGCAGCCCTCAAGCGAAAACACGGGTCGAAAGCGGCGATGGCCCGCAAGAAGCTCAGCGGTTCCGCGCTTCGGCACGGCATCAGGACTCGCTGGGCCGCCTTCCGCGGACAGCCACTGCGGTGGCCGTCATGACGACCGATCCGTCGCTTTCCGGCCGAAACTGATCCGCGAAACGCGCCTGGACCTCGGCGACCTTGCGCCCGTCCAGGCCGGACAGCACGCGTGAGGTGCTCGCTCCCTTGCGCGACACCTCCCAGGCTTCGTCGAGGCTGCCGAAGCGGCGGTGGACGGTGATCCTGCGGGTCTGCACGTCCTGCAGTCCGGCACCTTTTCAGATCGCGGCGGTGGCCGCTTCGCCGGAGATGGCCTCCGAAGGGGCAACATCCGCCCGCAGCCCGGCCTCGCGCATGACTCGGCCCAGGGGCGCCAGCGGGGAGCCGCCCGCTGCCAGGTCCCAGTTGTAGGCGGCGGCGGTGCCGCCGGGCGCCAGCACGCGGACCATCTCGCGGATGCCGCGGGCCGATCGTCCAGAAACACCAGCACCAGGGTCATCACGGCGACGTCGAAGCTGCACGGCGGGAAGGGCATGTCCGTCGCGTCGCCCTGGACGAACCGGGCGGGTCCGGCATCGCCGCGGCGGTGCGCGAAATCGATCTGCTCGGGCGAAGGATCCAGGCCCTGGAGCAAAGCCGGCGCGCAGCGGTTTGCGATGACGCGGGTGAAGCACCATTGCCGCAGCCGGCGTCCAGCCACCGCAGCCCGGGAGCAAGCACCAGCCAGTCGATGAACACTTCCCCCACCAGGCGGCTCCAGGTGCCGGTCATGACCTCGTAGGACTGAGCGTCACTGAAGGTGACCACCCTGCTCGCAGTCGCCGCGCCTGCTCGCGCGGGTGCTGGGCACCGCGGGTTCAGCAGGGCTGGCGCGCTGTGGATGATGGAAGCCCCGCGCGACAGGCCGCCGCGCCCGTGTGAAGCGAGCGGTACCACCGTCGGGTCCGTGGATCGGAGCAGCGGAGCTGCGCGCGAGGACAAGAGTCGGTTCAGCATCGGAACCTGAGTAACCGCCGCCTCTCGCCGAGGCTGCCAAACGCTGACGGTTCGATTCCGCGCGACTCAGGCCTTGAAGGCCACGACTTCCTGCCGCTGTTCGCCAAGGCCGTCGATCCCAAGGGTCATGACGTCCCCCTTGCGCAGGAAGCGCGGTGGCTTCATGCCCATGCCCACTCCCGGCGGCGTGCCCGTGCAGATCACGTCGCCCGGCATCAGGGTCATGAAGTGGCTGACATAGCTCACGATCTTGGCGACATCGAAGATCATGGTGCGCGTGCTGCCCGACTGCACCCGCTGGCCATTGACGTCGAGCCACATCTGCAGGCGCTGCACGTTGCCCAGTTCGTCGGGGGTGACCAGCCAGGGACCGATCGGGCCGAAGGTGTCGCAGCCCTTGCCCTTGTCCCACTGCGGCCCGCGCTCGAGCTGGTATTCGCGCTCGCTGACGTCATTGACGATGGTGTAGCCGGCGACGTGCGCGAGCGCGTCCTTGCGTGCGACATAGCGCGCCCGCGTGCCGATCACCACGCCGAGTTCAACCTCCCAGTCGGTCTTGGTCGATCCGCGCGGCAGCATCACCGGATCGTCCGGGCCCTGGATGCAGGTGGTGGCCTTCATGAAGACGATGGGCTCCTTCGGAATCGGCAAGCCGGCCTCGGCCGCATGATCGGCATAGTTGAGGCCGATGGCGATGAACTTGCCCACTTGCGACACGGGACGGCCGAAGCGAGGCTTGCCGCGCACGAGCGGCAGCTTGGCGGGATTGGCTTTTCGCAGCCGCGCCATGCCGATCTCCGACAGCTGCGCGGGCCCGATGTCGGGCACCACCGCGCTGAGGTCGCGCAAGCGGCCGTCAAGATCGATCAGGCCCGGCTTCTCGCGGCCAGCGTTTCCATAACGAACGAGTTTCATGTCTTCCTCTTGTTGATTATTCTCTTCGTCATCCCCGCGCACGCGGGGACCAGGAGCGCGGTGCAGCCCTATGCGGACACCCTCGCGTGCGTGGGATCCCGCTTTCGCAGGAATGCCGGCAGGGACGATCAGAGCATGCGCGCGAGACACGCATCCAACTGCTCCGAGGGAAGCCGCTTGAAGCCCGAGCGAGCAAAACGCTGCAGCCGCCCCGCGGCGAATGCCGACAGCATCGAGGCGCGCACCTGCGCATCGACGGTGGGCGTGGCGGACTGGGCGTGCTCGGCTGCAACACGCAGGCACTGGCGAAGGGCGGATTCGATGCGGTCGAAGAACTGGTTCATGCGCTGCTGCAGGCGCTCGTTCTCGTACACCAGGGCGTCGCCCACCATGACCCTCGCCATCCCGGGGTTGCGCTCGGCGAACTGCAGCAACAGGGTCACGATGGCCGCCGCCTGCCGGGTGGCGAGCGCACCGGCCTCGGCGGGCTGGTCCGCCCCGCGATCGAGCACCTGATTGACCAGGGTGAAGACGCTCTGCTCGATGAACTCGATCAGGCCCTCGAACATCTGGGCCTTGCTCGCGAAG
>DAIMZU010000279.1:0-4634 GCA_036733845.1 Ramlibacter sp. | reverse complement strand
GAGGTCACCCTGGTCGCCGGCCCGGTGGCGCTGCCCACGCCGCGCGGCGTCAGCCGCGTGGACGTGCGCTCGGCCCGCGACATGCTCCAGGCCTGCGAGGCCGCGGCGCAGAAGGCCGACATCTTCGTCGCGACCGCCGCGGTGGCTGACTGGCGGCCGGCGCAGGCGAGCGAGCACAAGATCAAGAAGGACGGCTCGGGCGAGGCGCCCCAGCTTGCCTTTGCCGAAAACCCGGACATCCTCCACACCCTGGCCCAGGGCGAACGCGCTCGCAGCGGCGCGCTGTACTGCGTGGGCTTCGCCGCCGAAAGCCACGACCTGCTGGCCCATGCCCAGGCCAAGCGTGCGCGCAAGGGCGTTCCGCTGCTTGTGGGCAACATCGGCCCCGCCACCTTCGGGCGGGACGACAACCAGCTTCTGCTGGTCGATGCCCAGGGCGCGCATGAGCTGCCCCGCGCCAGCAAGCAGGTCCTGGCCCGCCAGCTCGTCGCCGACATCGCGCGCCGCATCGCGCAGGCCAGCCGTCCCGACTCTTCTCCATGAACATCGACCTCAAGATCCTCGACCCGCGGATGGCGGAACAGTTGCCCGCGTACGCCACCCCGGGCAGCGCCGGACTCGACCTGCGCGCGTGCATCGACGCCCCGCTGGTACTCGCGCCCGGCGCATGGCAGCTGGTGCCCACTGGCATCGCCATCTGGCTGCGCGACCCGGGCTATGCCGCGATGATCCTTCCGCGCTCGGGGCTGGGCCACAAGCACGGCATCGTTCTGGGCAACCTCGTCGGGCTCATCGACAGCGACTACCAGGGCCAGCTCATGGTCAGCTGCTGGAATCGCAGCCCGAGTCCGTTCACCCTGGAACCGATGGAACGGCTGGCCCAGCTGGTGATCGTTCCGGTCGTGCAGGCGCAGTTCCGTGTGGTTGACGAGTTCCCACCGACTGCGCGTGGCGCGGGCGGATACGGCTCGACAGGCAAAGGCTGAGAAGGTGTGAGCGGCACGGTCCTACGGCCCCACCGGGCCGCTCCTACGTGAAGCAGCGGCCTGCGCTTGGCACCGTGGCGCGGTGATGGCGCGTTCAATCTCCTGTACAGGCAAGGCCCGCCCGGCCGCGCCGCACAATCGAAGGAGATCGAGATGACCATCCGTATCGCACCCCTCGCCGCAGTGGCCCTGGCCGCCACCCTGGCCGCTTGCGGCAGCAGCCCGCCGCGCGCGAGCTCCAGCTATCCGTCGGCTGCGCCCAGCGTCGCCTCCACCGCCCCCGCGTCCATGGAGATGGGCCGTGTCACGTCCATCGAGCAGGTTCCCGCCACGCAGGCGGGCGCGACGCGCTCGCCGAATGTGCTGGGCGCGGTGGTTGGCGGCGTTGCCGGTGCGGCGCTCGGCCGGCAGGTGGGCGACGGCCGCGGCCGTGACGCAGCGACGGTGCTCGGCGGCGTCGCCGGCGCCGCCGCCGGTTCGCAGGTGGGCCGGGGCACCGACCCCGCACCCGTGGCATCGAGCGGCAACGTCTACCGCGTGACGGTGCAGACCGACCAGGGCCTCACCCGCAACTACGAAGTGTCGGCCACCGGCGACCTGCGCGTGGGTGACCGCGTCCGCGTCGAGAACGGCGTGATCTACCGCTCCTGACGCAGGGCCTCGCAGCGGTGGAGGCCGCTGCAAGGCGCGGGCACTGCGATGTCAGTCCCCGTCGAGCAGGCGCACCTTCACGCTGCGGCCCTTGACGCGGGCCGCATTCAGGCGGCTCGCCGCCTGCGCGGCGATGGCGCGGTCGACGGCCACGTAGGTCGAGAACTCGTTCACGTCGATCTTGCCGATCTGCCCACGTGAGTAGCCCAGGTCAGCGGTGAGCGCGCCCAGCACGTCGCCTGGCCGGATCTTCTCCTTGCGCCCGGCCTGCAGGTGCAGCGTCGACATCGGCGGCACGAGCGGCCCGCCACCCGCAGGCGTGAGCCCCTCGAGCGGAAACCAGGCACTCGGGCGTCCCTGCAACTGGTCGATGCGCCCCACCGCACCCATCTCGTCCAGGCTGGCGAGGTTGAGCGCCAGTCCGCGCTCGCCGGCGCGTCCCGTGCGGCCGACGCGATGCACATGGACTTCCGGATCGGGCGTGACGTCGACGTTGATGACGGCGGCCAGGCTGGCGATGTCCAGGCCTCGCGCGGCGACGTCGGTGGCGACCAGCACCGAGCAGCTGCGGTTGGCAAAGCGCACCAGGACCTGGTCACGCTCGCGCTGCTCGAGTTCGCCGTACAGCGCGAGGGCGTGCACGCCAGCGGACTGCAATGCCGCGGCGACCTCGCGGCATCGCGCCTTGGTGTTGCAGAAGGCCAGGGAACTCTCCGGGCGGAAGTGGTCGAGCAGGCGGCCCACCGCAGCGATGCGCCCCGCTTCGGTGACTTCGTACCAGCGCTGCTCGATCTGCGCGCCGGCGTGCTGCGCATCCACCTTGACCGTCACCGGCTGGCGCATGAACTGGCCGGCGAGCCGGCCGATGCCTTCGGGGTAGGTGGCCGAGAACAGCAGCGTCTGCCGCTGCGCAGGACACTGACGCGCAATCGTGGCGATATCGTCGAAGAAGCCCATGTCGAGCATCCGGTCGGCTTCGTCCAGCACCAGGGTGTTGAGCGCATCGAGCTGCAGGCTGCCGCGTTCCAGGTGGTCCATGATCCGGCCGGGCGTGCCCACGACGATATGGGCGCCGTGCTCGAGCGTGGACAACTGCCCGCGCAGCGGCACGCCGCCGCACAGGGTGACGACCTTGATGTTGTCCTCGGCACGCGCAAGGCGACGCACCTCCAGGGTCACCTGGTCGGCGAGTTCCCGCGTGGGGCACAGCACCATCGCCTGCACGGCAAAGCGGCGAGGGTTGAGGTTGGCCAGCAGGGCCAGTGCGAAGGCGGCGGTCTTGCCGCTGCCCGTCTTTGCCTGCGCGATCAGGTCCTTGCCCAGCAGGGCAGGCGGCAGGCTGGCCGCCTGGATCGGCGTCATTTCGGTGTAGCCCAGGCGCTCGAGGTTGGCCAGCGCGGCGGGCGACAGGGCGAGGGTATGGAAGGCGGTTGCGGACATGGGGAATCGTACCCGCTGTCTCCGGCGGCCACGGATCACGGACAATCAGGCCTTTCCCCTCGATCAGGATCAGTCGTGGCGCAAAGGAACGAATGGCCCAGCAAGGTCATGGCGGTGCTCAAGGCCGGCAACACGGCCGCGGCGATCGCCCAGATCAAGGTGGCTCCGAGTGTCAAGGACCTCAAGGCGCTGCAGTCGGCCTTGGCCGCCGCGCAGCTGACCGGGCGGTGGGCGCCGGTGGACCGGGCCATCGTCGAGAACATTGCGCTGCTCTCGGCGCCGCGCCTGCACCGCTCGCCCTGATCCACCCCGGCTCCGGCCGTCCCACTGCTGCTACATTGCACGGGTTTTCTCGAAGGAACCCCCACCATGGCCAAAGGCGAGCAGCGAAGCAACAAGATGGCCAAGAAGCCGAAAAAGAAGGACCCGCCGCGGAGCGGCGAGCCCGTGTCGGTCTCCGACCGGCCTGTGCCTCCGATGACGACGGTGCTCCCCAAAGGAAAACTGAAGAACAAGTGAGCCGCCGCGCCCCGCGGCCGGGCATGCTTCTCAGCGCTTGACGGAAAGCAGTTCGACCTCGAACACCAGCGTGGCGTTCGGCGGGACGACGCCGCCCGCTCCGCGGGCACCGTAGGCGATCTCAGGCGGACAGGTCAGGCGGGCCTTGCCGCCGGGCTTCATCATCTGCACGCCTTCGGTCCAGCAGGGGATGACGCGGCCGAGCGGGAATTCCGCCGGACCGCGGTTCAGCGAGCTGTCGAACTCCCGGCCGTTGTCGGCCAGCGTTCCGCGGTAGTGCACCCGGACCGTGTCCCGGGCCGTCGGCGATGTGCCCGAGCCTTCCGTGATGGATTGATAGACCAGGCCACTGGCGGTCTTGACCGGCTTGGCCTCCTGTGCACCGGCGATGCCCACCGCCAGGGTGAGCCCCAGGCATGACGCAAAGGTCCGCAGCCCACGGCTCATGGCTTGCCGGCTCCCATCTTCCCCTGCAGCACAGCCACGAGGTGGTGCTTCGCTTCGGCCAACTGAGCCTTGTCCGCGTCGTGGACTTTCCGGAAGTAAGCCGCGCACTCGGGCGAGTTCGCGGCCTCGGCGTCCTTGATGTACTGGTCATAAGCCATCAAAGCCTGGGCCTTGTTCTGCATCAGTGTGATCCAGTCGTAGGCGAGGTCGCTGAGCGGATGGACATCGGGTGATTTTTCCTGCATGGGGAGTCCTTTTCTGGAAAGAGGCGGGGCCTTCCAGAATACAAGGACTGCCGATCCCGCTGTGGCCCAGCGCCGCGACTTCGCATCGGCTCGTAACAGGGGTTCCCCGCCGAATACCGTCTGCCGCGCAGGCCCTTAGTGCAGGGTGCCGTTGCCCGGAACGTGCGGCGCAGTGCGGAAGAAGCCGGTGCCCGCCGAGCCGCGGCCAATCTCGTCCTCGGTGGCATCGCGCACGGCCTCGACTTTCAGGTGCAGTCGCAGCGCGATGCCAGCGAGCGGGTGGTTGCCGTCGAGCACCACGTGCTCGGGATAGATCTCCGTGACGGTGTAGAGCAGGTCGCGCGGC
>DAIMZU010000278.1:0-4659 GCA_036733845.1 Ramlibacter sp. | reverse complement strand
CGATCTGGTCGGCCCGGGCCCGCATGCCGGTGCTGAAGCCGCCAAACGGGCTGGCTGAGCGGGCAATGGCAATGGCGCGGCGGTCGAGGGCGACATTGCCGGAGGATTCGACCACTTCGGCCGCGAGCATGCGTCCGTCGTGGTTCACCGTCAGCAGCATGGTGAGCTCCCCGTACAGCTTGTTGCCGGCGAGCTCGGGGAAGTTCTGCGTGCCCAGGTCCTCGATGCGCCGGCGCAGCGTGTCGTAGTAGACCGCATAGACCTCCTCGCGCGTGGCGGGGCTGATGTAGCGCTTCTTGGGCCGCGCGTTCTCGTCGTTGATGCGGCGCTCGATCTCGGCGAGCAACTGCACCAGCTGGCGGCGCTTTTCCTCGCGGGCCACGGCTTCGGGATGGTTGCTGCGCTGGCGCGGATCCGCCGGGGGCAGGGCGGCCAGCATGCGCTGGGCCTGCGCCAGCAGCAGCATCTGCTGCTCCTGCATGGATTCCACGCGCCGCTGCGATTCGTCGGTCGAATCGCCCAGTGCGGTCAGCGCCGAAGGAGGCAGCGGCGAGGTGGCGCGCCCCTTGGCCGCCTCGCCGCCGCCCGCCAGGGACGCCTGGGCGATGGCCTGGGCCTTCTCCGGCTTTTCGTTGCCGCGCGCGTTCACGAGGACCACCTCCAGCGGGGTGTCCTCGAACATCCGGTTGAAGCGCTCGGGGTCGACGAAGCGCACCGTCAGCAGGCCCGCGTGCACGGCGGCGGACAGTCCCAGGGCGAACTGGAGGGTGGTGATGCGCTTCACGAGGCAGGATTATCGGGCGAGGGCTCGGTTTCGCTGACATCGACAGCGATCGCAAGCGGCCCGGCCACGGCTTCTTCGTCGGTGGCGTCGTCTTCGACCGACACCGTCTCCGGTGCGATGTCGAGCCGCTCGGTCACCGTGCCGTGGACGTCCAGCGCGATCTCGTCGATCTCGCCGAGGCGCACCCGCACCCGCGAGCCGCGGGGCAGCTCGCCCGCGCCCAGGACCGGAAGCACCAGCGGCAGGGACTCCGCCCGCACCAGGCCCTCTTTCAGTACGGAGGCCTCGAGCTCGCCGATCCCTTGCTGGCGCAGGTACTTCAGGGTCCAGAAGCGTTCCATGGCCGCCTGGTAGCCGTTGTAGGCCGCATAGGCGCCGTCGAACGCGGAAATGATTGAGAACAGCTCGGCGTCCTTGGGCTTGAAGGGCGCCGCCAGCGCCGCGGTGCGCCCGTGCCGGGCGGCAGCGATGATCTGCCACTGGTTGACGAGGTCGGTGTAGCGGCGCAGCGGCGAGGTGCTCCAGGCGTAGCACTTGACGCCGATGCCCGCGTGCGGCGCCGGCTTGGTTCCCATGCGCACCTTGACCCCCGGCGCCATGCTGGCCTGGCTGCGGTAGATGCCGGGAATGCCCATGTCCGCCAGCCACTGGCCCCAGCTGCTGTTGGCGAGGATCATGGCCTCGGCGACGATCAGGTCCAGCGGCGCGCCCCGGCGTCGCACGGTGATGTGCACCGGCTCGTCGCCGCGGGGCTCGGCGCCGCCATTGCCTTCGAGGCGGAAGTTGTAGTCGGGCCGGTTGAAGTTCTCGGGCTTGCCGCGCACGACCTCGCGTTGCGCCTTGAGGTGCCGGGCCAGGCGCCACAGGAAGGACAGCTCCGCGCGCAGTCCGGACGCCGGCGCGGGAACCCCGTCGCCGGGCGCCGTGGCGTCTTCCAGCCAGGCTTCGGTGATGTGCGCGTCCAGCTGGTCATGGCGCAGGTTGGCGGCAATGGGCACGCGCTCGAGCCGGGTCTGGCTGTCCTGCACCTCGAGCGTGGCCTCGTCCAGCCGCAGGTACAGCGATACGGCGGGACACTCGCGCCCCTCCTGCAGGGTGTAGGCCTGCACCACCTCGTCGGGCAGCATGGTGATCTTGTAGCCCGGCATGTACACCGTGGACAGCCGCTGGCGTGCGACCTGGTCCAGGGGGGTGCCGGGCTGCAGCGCCAGCCCGGGCGCGGCGATGTGGATGCCCAGCGTCACCGTGCCGGTGCCCAGGCCCTGCACCGACAGCGCGTCGTCGATCTCGGTCGTGGCCGAATCGTCCACCGAGAACGCAGACACCGCGGAAAGGGGCAGGTCGCCGCCCACCGGCGGAGCGGCCAGCGCCGGGAAACCCGTGCCCTTGGGAAAGTGCTCGAACAGGAAGCGCTTCCAGTGGAACTCGTAGGCGGACTCGATGGCGCCCGCCTTCTGCAGCAGCGCCAGCGGCGCGAGGTGCGTCGCGCGCGAGGCCTCGACCACGGCCTTGTACTCGGGCGCGTTCTTGTCGGGCCGGAACAGGAGGCGGAAGAGTTGCTCGCGGATCGGCGCCGGGCAGCGGCCCTGCGCCAGTTCCGCGGCCCACTCCGCGATGCGGGCCTGCACCTGCGCCTTCTTCTCGATGGCGGCGAGAGCCTGCTGCACGACATCGGCCGGCGCCTTGCGAAAGCGCCCCTTGCCCGCCCGCCGGAAATAATGCGGCGCCTCGAACAGGCGCAGCAGCGCCGCGGCCTGCTGCTCGAGCGTGGCGGATTCGCTGAAATATTCACGCGCCAGGTCAGCGAAGCCGAATTCGTCCTCGGGGGCGAACTCCCAGGCCAGCGCCAGCTCGATCTCGGCGGCCAGGGCCTGGGCGCGGGCCAGCAACTCCGCGGGCTGCGGCTTGTCGAACCGCAGCAGCAGGTTGGCGGCCTTGACCTTCACCCGCTTCCCGGATTCGAGTTCCACCTGCGCCGACGACTCCGCTTCGGACAGCACCCGGCCGGCCAGGAATTTCCCGGCTTCTTCAAACAAGACAAACATCGCGGGATTGTCCCACGGTGGGCGAGGGCGGCCTTTGCCGCCGGCTGCCGGGCGCCTTCAGGGGAGAGATGCCCCCGTGCGGCCGTCCAGCCCCAGGAACGCCAGCACCGCATCCAGGTGCGCCACCTCGAAGTCCGACAGGGCGTGGTCTCCGCCTTCCAGCAGGCGGATGTGCGCGCCGGCATGGCGCGAGCACATCTCGCGCCAGTCCAGAACCTCATCGCCCTTGGCGATCACCGCGAAGCAGTTCGCGGCGTTCGCGAGCGACGCCGGCTTGAGCGCACGCAGTTCGTCGACGAAGCGCGGCTCGAAGAAGAAGCGCTGCGCCGGGTCATGCCAGTTGGCCTGCTCGCCGATGTGCCGCGCCAGGTCGCGTTCGGGATGGACGGCGGGATTGAGCAGCACCGCGCGGCAGCCAGTGGCTTCGGCCACGCAGGTGGCATAGAAGCCGCCGAGGGAGGAGCCGATCACGCCCATGCGCTCGCGCGGCCAGGACGCGATGCCGCGAAACACCTGGTCCATCGCGTCGGCCGGTGAGGGGGGCAGTTGCGGGCACCACCAGGTCACGCCCGGATGATGGTCGCGCACGCGCCGGGCCACGGCGACCGCCTTGGTCGATTGGGGCGAGGACCGGAACCCATGCAGGTACAGCAGGTGGGTCACGGGCTCGTGCGAGGAATCGTGCGGATGAGTTACGGCTTGTGTCGAGGCGGCCATTTTCCCGGCCTTTCAGGCAGGTGGCCATCATGCCATTGGCCATAATCGCAGGCTCCATGTCCGCCGTGTTCGAGAAGCCCCCGCTCTGGCGGCGGCTCGCCCCCTTGCTCCAAGGCTTCGACGGCCCGCTGGCCTTCGCGGTGTTCCTGCTCGCCTGCGCGGGCCTGGTGGCCATGTACTCGTCGGGTTTCGACCACGGCACGCGCTTCGTCGACCACGGCCGCAACATGCTGATTGCCGGCTTCGTCATGTTCGTCGTGGCGCAGGTGCCGCCGCAGCGGCTCATGGTGCTGGCCGTGCCGCTTTACCTCGCGGGCATCGCCCTGCTGATCGCGGTGGCGGTGTTCGGCATCACCAAGAAGGGGGCCAAGCGCTGGGTCGACCTGGGCGTGGTCATCCAGCCCAGCGAAATCCTCAAGATCGCCACGCCGCTGATGCTCGCGTGGTGGTTCCAGAAGCGGGAGGGCCAGTTGCGGCCCTTCGACTTCGCCGTGGCTTTCGCGCTGCTGGCGCTGCCGGTCGCCCTCATCATGAAACAGCCGGACCTCGGGACCTCGCTGCTCGTGATGGCCGCCGGCCTGTCGGTGATCTTCTTCGCCGGCTTGCCATGGAAGCTGGTGGTGCCTCCGATCGCGCTTGCCGCCCTGGGCATATCGCTGCTCGTGCTCTTCGAGCCGCAACTGTGTGCAGCCGGCAACCGCTGGCCGGTGCTGCATGACTACCAGCAGCAGCGCATCTGTACCTTGCTGGATCCTTTCAAGGACCCGCTCGGCAAGGGATTCCACATCATCCAGGGCATGATCGCCATCGGCTCGGGTGGCGTGTTCGGCAGGGGCTTCATGCAGGGCACCCAGACCCACCTCGAGTTCATCCCCGAACGAACCACCGACTTCATCTTCGCCGCCTTCTCCGAAGAGTTCGGGCTGGTGGGCAACCTGTTGCTCATCGGCGGCTTCATCTTCCTGATCCTGCGCGGCCTCGCCATCGCGCTGGACGCCTCCACACTGTTCGCGCGCCTGCTCGCCGGCGCGGTGACCATGATCTTCTTCACCTACGCCTTCGTGAACATGGGCATGGTCAGCGGCATCCTGCCGGTGGTGGGCGTGCCGCTGC
>DAIMZU010000277.1:0-4695 GCA_036733845.1 Ramlibacter sp. | reverse complement strand
GTCCTACACTGGCCCACGACCCGCGCCGGTGTTGTTGCTGCACTGCAGTATCCAGAAGCGGCGGGAGCAGGAGAGAAGGCCGTGGAGCGCACCGACATTGCCGATCCGGCGTACTTCCATCGCGTGGTGGACTGCCAGTACGCCTGCCCCGCCCACACGCCCGTTCCCGAGTACATCCGCATGGTGGCCCAGGGCCGCTATGGGGACGCCTACATGGTCAACTGGGTGTCCAACGTGTTCCCAGGCATCCTCGGCCGCACCTGCGACCGCCCCTGCGAGCCCGCCTGCCGGCGTGGGCGGGTGGAGCAGGCGCAGTCGGAAAGCCCGGAGCCGGTGGCCATCTGCCGCCTCAAGCGCGTGGCGGCCGACTTCAAGGAGGACGTACGCCACCGCATGCCGCGTCCGGCCGCGCCCAACGGTCGGCGCGTGGCCTGCGTCGGCGCCGGGCCGGCGTCCCTCACCGTGGCCCGCGACCTCGCGCCGCTGGGCTACGAGGTGACGGTGTTCGACGGCGAAGCCAAGCCCGGCGGCTTCATCCGTACCCAGATTCCCCGCTTCCGCCTGCCTGAATCCGTCATCGACGAGGAGTGCGGCTACGTGCTGGAACTGGGCGTGCGCTTCGTCGGGCACCACCGCATCGATTCCATGAAGGCGCTGCTGGCCGAAGGGTACGACGCCATCTTCGTGGGCTGCGGCGCCCCCCGCGGGCGCGACCTGCCGCTGCCGGGCCGCACCGAGGCGGCAGGGCACATCCACATCGGCATCGACTGGCTCGCTTCGGTGTCGTTCGGCCATGTCACGCGCGTGGCGCCCCGCGTGATCGTGCTGGGTGGCGGCAACACCGCCATGGACTGCTGCCGCTCGGCCCGCCGGCTCGGCGCGAGCGACGTCAAGGTGATCGTGCGAAGCGGCTTCGAGGAGATGAAGGCTTCGCCGTGGGAGAAGGAGGATGCCATGCACGAGGGCATCCCCATCATCAACTACCACGTCCCCCGGGCCTTCGTGCACGAGGCGGGCCGCCTCACCGGCATGACCTTCGAGGTGGTCCGGGCCGAGTACGACGCGCAGGGCCGCCGGCAGCTGGTGCCCACCGGCGAGCCGGACGCCTTCTTCGCCTGCGACGAGGTGCTGGTGGCCGTCGGCCAGGAGAACGCCTTTCCCTGGATCGAGGCCGACTGCGGCATCGACTTCGACCGGCACGGGCTGCCGGTGCTCGGCAAGGACACGCACCAGTCCTCGCTGCCGCAGGTCTTTTTCGGCGGCGACGCCGCCTTCGGCCCGCGCAACATCATCACAGCGGTAGCCCACGGGCACGAGGCCGCGGTTTCCATCGACCGCTTCCTCACCAGCCAGCCCGTGGCTGCGCCGCGTACGCCATATGTCAACCTGGTGTCGCAGAAGATGGGCATCCACGAGTGGAGCTACGACAACGACACCTCGCTGGACGCCCGGTTTCGCGTGCCCTGGGCCCGCGCCGAGGTGGCTTTGGCGAGTATCAAGGTGGAGGTGGAACTCGGGTTCGATGCGGCCACCGCGCTGCGCGAGGCGCATCGCTGCCTCAACTGCGACGTCCAGACGGTCTTCACCGAACCGGCCTGCATCGAGTGCGACGCCTGCGTGGACATCTGTCCCATGGACTGCATCACCTTCACGCCCGACGGGCCGGAGGAGGCGCTGCGTCCGCAGCTGAAGGCGCCGGCCCTCAACACGGAACAGCCGCTCTATGCGTCGGGGCCGCTCAAGACCGGACGCATCATGGTCAAGGACGAAGACCTGTGCCTGCACTGCGGCCTGTGCGCCGAGCGCTGCCCGACGGGCGCCTGGGACATGCAGAAGTTCCTGCTCGAGACGGGCAAGGCCGGTGATTTCCCCTGGCCCCAGGTGTCCGGCTGCGGCGGCCATGGCGCGCCGCCAGGCCAGGCGAGGGCAGGCCAGGCGGAGGCACGAAAGGCGGACGCGGGTGCGGCTGCCGTGACCGCGGGAGGCCTGCGCGCATGACCGTCTCACGCATCGAAGCCGTCAACGATTTCGTCATCAAGTTCGCCAACGTCAACGGATCGGGCTCGGCCTCGGCCAACGAACTCTTCGCCAAAGCCATCCTGCGCATGGGCGTGCCGGTGAGCCCGCGCAACATCTTCCCCAGCAACATCCAGGGCCTGCCCACCTGGTACGAGGTGCGCGTGAGCGAGGCCGGCTGGCTCGGGCGGCGCGGCGGCATCGACATCATGGTCGCCATGAACCCGCAGACCTGGGACGCCGACCTGGCCGAACTCTCGCCCGGCGGCTACCTGTTCTACGACAGCACGCGCCCGGTCGAGCCCGCGCGGCTGCGCGAGGACGTGCAGGTCATCGGCATGCCGCTGACCGAGATCTGCAACGCGGTCTACACCGACCCGCGCCAGCGTCAGCTGTTCAAGAACATTGTCTACGTCGGCGCGCTCTCGGTGCTGCTGGAGATCGACCCCGCCGTCATCGAGAAGCTGTTCGGCGAGCAGTATCGAGGCAAGGAAAAACTGCTGGCCTCCAACGTGCAGGCGCTTCACCTCGGCCGCGACTTCGCGCGCGAGCACCTGCAGCATCCGCTGGGCATCCGCGTGCGCGCCAGCGACCGGGTGGGCGGGCGCATCTTCGTCGACGGCAACAGCGCAGCCGCCCTGGGCTGCGTCTATGGCGGCGCCACCGTGGCCGCCTGGTACCCGATCACCCCCTCGTCCTCGGTGGCCGAGGCCTTCCAGTCGTACTGTGCCAAGTACCGCACCGACCCCGCCACCGGCGAGAAGCGCTACGCCATCGTGCAGGCCGAGGACGAGATCGCCTCCATCGGCATGGTGGTGGGCGCGGGCTGGAACGGCGCGCGCGCCTTCACCGCCACCTCCGGGCCCGGCGTGTCGCTGATGACCGAGTTCATCGGCCTCGCGTACTTCGCCGAGATACCGGTAACCATCATCAACGTGCAGCGCGGCGGGCCATCCACCGGCATGCCCACGCGAACGCAGCAGGCCGACCTGCTGGCCTGCGCGTACGCGTCGCACGGCGACACCCGGCACGTCCTGCTGCTGCCGCAGGACCCGCACGAATGCTTCGAGCACGCCGCCTGCGCGCTCGACCTGGCCGACCGCCTGCAGACGCCAGTGTTCGTCATGACCGACCTGGACATCGGCATGAACCAGCGCCTGTGCGAACCCTTCAAGTGGGAGGAGGGGCGCCAGTACGACCGCGGCAAGGTCATGACGGCCGACGAACTGGAAGCCGGCCGCGACTTCGGCCGCTACAAGGACGTGGACGGCGACGGCATACCCTGGCGGACGCTGCCGGGCACGCATCCCGCGCGCGGGGCGTTCTTCACCCGGGGCACCACGCGCGACCCCTATGCCCGCTACTCCGAGCGCGGACCGGACTACGTCTACAACGTCGAGCGCCTGCAGTGCAAGTTCCGCACCGCCGCCACGCTGGTGCCGCAACCGGTCCTGCGCCCGGCGGCCACGCCCGCGCGATTGGGGGTGATCTACTTCGGCTCCACCGCCCCGGCGATGGACGAGGCGCTGGAGGCCCTGGCGCAGCAGGGCGTCGCGCTCGATGCCCTTCGCCTGCGGGCCTACCCATTCCCCGACAGCGTCGCCGAGTTCATCGCGGCGCACGAGCGGGTCTTCGTGGTCGAGCAGAACCGGGACGCGCAGATGCGCAGCCTGCTGGTCAACGAACTCGAAATCGATCCCAAGCGGCTGGTCAAGGTGCTGCACTTCGACGGCACCCCGATCACCGCACGTTTCATCGCGGGCGCGATCTCCGGGCACCTGCACCCGCAGGCGGCGCCCGGCACGACCGAAGCCCCGCGCCAGGAGAGCGCCGCATGACCTTCATCGCCAAGCCGCCGCTGCACCATCCTTCGCTGCAGAAGAACCGGGTGGGCTACACCCGCCGCGACTACGAGGGCAAGATCTCCACCCTCTGCGCAGGCTGCGGCCACGACTCGATTTCCGCGGCGATCATCCAGGCCTGCTGGGAGCTCGACATCGAGCCGCACCGCGTGGCCAAGCTCTCGGGCATCGGCTGCAGTTCCAAGACGCCCGACTACTTCCTCGGCGCCTCGCACGGCTTCAACACCGTGCACGGGCGCATGCCCAGCGTGCTCACCGGCGCCGCGCTGGCCAACCGCGATCTGCTGTACCTGGGCGTCTCCGGCGACGGCGACTCCGCCTCGATCGGGCTGGGCCAGTTCGCGCATGCCATGCGCCGGGGCGTGCCCATGGCCTACATCGTCGAGAACAACGGCGTCTACGGCCTGACCAAAGGCCAGTTCTCGGCGACGGCCGACACCGGATCGCGCAGCAAGAAAGGTGTCACCAACGAGGACAGCCCGGTCGACCTGGTCGCCCTGGCCCTGGAACTGGGCGCCACCTACGTCGGCCGGGGCTTCTCGGGCAACAAGGCGCAGCTCGTGCCGCTGATCAAGGGCGCGCTCGCCCATGGCGGCGCCGCCTTCATCGACGTGGTCAGCCCCTGCGTGGCCTTCAACAATCACGCCGGAAGCACCCGCAGCTACGACTACATCCGCGACCACAACGACGCCGTCAGCCGCATCGACTTCATCAGCCCGCGCGAGGAGATCACGGTCGACATCTCCCCCGGCGAGGTGCGCAACGTCGTCCAGCATGACGGCACCGTGCTGCGCCTGCGCAGCCTCCACCCCGGCTA
>DAIMZU010000276.1:0-4695 GCA_036733845.1 Ramlibacter sp. | reverse complement strand
CAGCAGGGTCTGGAACACCGGCGTGGCATTGGGGGCGATCATGTACGTCAGCCCATCCGGCGCCGCGGCCTTCAGGGCCTGCGCAGCGACGCGGCCGCCGGCACCCGGACGGTTCTCGACGACGACCGGCTGCCTGAGCACCGTCGCCATCTTCTCGGCCAGCACGCGGGCCACGGTGTCGGTGGAGCCCCCAGGCGGAAAGCCCACCAGCAGCCTGATGGTGGGTTCGGACTGCGCCTGCGCGAGTGACGAAAGCGCCAGGAGTCCGGGGAGCAGCGCGGTGATGAAAGCTTTGCGATTGATCATGCTTGTCTCTCTCTCTCAGTGTCTCGGGGTGGGTGTGGGGGATCTCAGGCCGGCGCGCTTGCCGCCGACATGCGCTGCAGGTGCCAGGAGGCGTCGCCGAACAACTGGCCGATCACCATCAGTCGCTTGGCATAGTGGGCGGCACGGCATTCGTCGGTCATGCCCATCGCGCCGTGCATCTGGATGGCCGCGAAGCCCTGGGCGCGGCCCAGCTGCCCGGCCAGCACCTTGGCGGCAGAGACCAGCCGGCGACGCAGCGCGGGCTCGCCCGCATCCACCGCCATCGCGGCCGCGCAGGCCATGGACTTGAGCTGCTCCAGCGCGATCGCCATGTCGGCGATCCGGTGCTGGAGCACCTGAAATTTCGCGAGCGGCGCACCGAACTGCCTGCGGGTGCGAAGGTGCTCGGCGGTCTGTGCCAGCAGAACGTCGACGGCCCCGGCGGCCTCGGCGCACAAGGCCGCCACACCGGCGTCCAGCGCCTCGTCGACCGCCTCGGCAGCAGCACCCGCCGGCCCCAGCAGCCGGTCGGCGGGCACCAGCACATCGCGCAGGACGACATGTGCGGCACGGCGGCCGTCCAGGGTGTCGAAACCGGTGACCTCCACACCCGGCGAACCGGCATCCAGCGCGAACACGCTGAGTCCGTCGGACTGGCCCGGCTCTCCCGCCGACCGCGCCACCATCAGCAGCAGGCCGGCGGTGTCGCCATGGAGCACCAGAGTCTTGCGCCCCTGCAGCAGCCAGCCCGCGCCGGTCTGCCGTGCGGATGCCCGCGCCGCAGGCCAGTCGTAGCGGACGCCGTCTTCGTACAGGGCGACGGCGGCCTGCAGTTCACCGCTCGCCAGCGCGGGCAGCCAGCGCGCGCGTTGGTCGGCCGATCCGAGCCGGGTGAGCAGGCGTCCGGCCATGACCGTGCTGGCAACGAAAGCACCACCGCCGAGCGCGCGGCCCAGCTCCTGCGCCACGAGCATCACCTCGACTGCGCCCTGCCCGCTGCCGCCCGCCTCTTCGGGAAGCGGCAGCCCGAGCAGCCCCAGGGACGCCATGCCGGCCCATCGTGCAGCGGCCTGGGACCCGGTCTCGGGGCTGCCGCGGTGCTCGGCGGGGTACTCGCCGTCACAGAAACGCTGCACCGCATCGCGCAGGGCCAGGTGGTCGTCGTTGAGTGAGAAGTCCATCGGAGTCCTTGCGCGTCAGAACGCATCGAGCGCGGCGCGCGCGATCAGGTTGCGCTGCACCTCGTTCGTGCCGCCATAAATCGTGAGCTTGCGCGAGTCGAGGCAGTTCGCGGCCAGCGCGGCCAGGGTCGGGTCGGTGGCGGCTTCGTCGAGGTGCTCGAGTTCCTGGGCCGCGAGCGAGAACGGCACGGCCCCAGGGCCTGCGATGTCCACCAGCGTCTCGTAGATGGCCTGCCGCAGTTCGGTGCCGCGCACCTTCAGCATGGACGCTTCCACCGCGGGGATTCGGCTTTGCTGGTGGGCGCTGAGCAGGCGAAGCGCGGTGAACTCCAGGGCCATCAGCTCGACCTCGAACTGCGCAAGACGGGCCTGCAGCACCGCATCGCCCTCCAGCCCCTGCTGCGCAACCAGACGGCGCGCGCGGGCAAGCTGCTGCTTGCACGAGCCGATGCCGGCGATGCCGGTGCGCTCGTGGCCCAGCAGGTACTTGCCGCAGGACCAGCCCTTGTGCAGCTCACCCACCAGGTTCTCCACCGGCACCCGCACGTTGTCCAGGTAGCACTCGTTGAGGTCCGCGCCGCCCTCGAGCATGCGGATGGGACGCACGGTCACTCCGGGCGATGCCATGTCGATCAGCAGGAAGGAGATTCCCTCCTGGGGCTTGGCGGCGTCCGGGTCGGTGCGCACCAGCGCGAACATCATCGAGCACCACTGCGCATACGAGGTCCAGACCTTGTGCCCGTTGACAACGAAGTGCCGGCCGTCCGGCTCCAGCACGGCGGACGTCCGCACCGCGGCGAGGTCCGAGCCGGCGCCCGGTTCGGAGAAGCCCTGGGCCCACCAGGTGTTGCTCTGGCGGATGTCGGGCAGGTACCTGCGCTTCTGTTCCTCGGTGCCGAAGGCGATGAGCACCGGGCCCAGCATCTGGATGCCGCTCGCGATGATGCGCGGCGCGCCGCCGAGCAGCGTCTCCTCGTCGAAGATGTACTTGCGCACGTGATCCCAGCCAGGCCCGCCATGCTCGACCGGCCAGCCGGGGGTCAGCCAGCCGCGCGACTCGAGGATGCGGAACCAGGTCACGTAGTCGGCGTGCTCCAGCCGCAGGCCGAGTTCGACCTTCCTGCGGATCGCGGCGGGGAGCCGCTCGCACACGAAGCTGCGGACCTCCTGGCGAAAGGCTTCGTCTTCTGGCGAAAACTGCAATCTCATGGTGTGCTCCTCAGCGGGCGACGAGCAGCGCGTCGAGCGCCAGCACCGGCGGGTTGGATCCGGCCGGATAGGCCACCAGCGGATTGATGTCGACCTCCAGCAGTCGGGGGTTCGCCTGCACCTCGGTGCCGATGCGCGCCACGACCGAGGCAATCGCCCGCAGGTCCACCCCGGCCGCGCCGCGCACCCCGCGCAGGACGGCGGCCGCCTTGAGCCGGCCGAGTTCGACCACGATGTCCTCTTCGGCCAGGTCGACCGGGATCAGGCGGACGTCGTGCAGCGCCTCGATCCAGATGCCGCCCAGGCCCACCAGCAGCACGGGGCCCCAGTCGGGGTCGCGCCGGGCGCCCACGACCAGTTCCAGGCCGCGCGGCCCCATGGCCTCGACCAGGGCGCCATCGAGCGTGAGGCCGGGGCGGTGGCTGCGCACGCTGGCATGCAGGCGGTCCCAGCCGGCACGCAGTGCCGCCTCGTCGGCCAGGCCCACCAGCACGCCCCCTACGTCGCTCTTGTGCGGCAACGCGCTGGCCTGGGCCTTGAGCACCACCGGGAAGCCGATGTCGCGTGCGGCGGCCACGGCCTCGTCGACGCTGCGGGCCAGTTGCCCCGGCGGCACCGCCAGTCCGGCCGCGCGCAGCCAGGCCTTGCCGTGGTACTCGGCAAAGATGCCGTTGGGCGGGACCTCGCCAGGAAGCGGCAGCGCGGCGGCCGCCAGCGGCCGGGCGCGCTGCGTGCGCGCCAGCGCCTCGCCATAGCTGGCAACCCGCCGCAGCGCACGCAGCGCGCGATCCGCCGAGCGGAACAGCGGCACGCCACTGGATTCGATGGCTTCGGTGAACAGCGGCTCGACGGGGCTGCCGTCACCCGTCAGTACCAGGACAGCCGGCTTGGCGGCGCGGGCGAATGCAGGAACGATGTGCTGCGCCTTGTCCGCCTGGGCGATGGCCGGACCGACCGGGATGGCCAGCACCAGGCTGCCGACCGACGGGTCGTCGAGCATCGCCAGAAGCAGTTCGCCCACGGCACCGGGGTTGCGCACGCCGATCGTGGTGTAGTCGAGCGGGTTCTCGGCGACGGCGTAGGCCGGGAGCATGTCGCGCAGGCGCGATGCCGTGCCCTCGGACAGCGGCGGCAGCTCGAGCCCGAGATCGTCCGCGAAATCCAGGGCGATGTTCTTCATGGCCCCGGAGCCGGTCATGAAGGCGACCCCGCCCGCAGGCGGGCAGGGATAGCGCAGCAGGATCGCCGTCGTGTCGAGCAGTTCGTCGAGCGACTCCACCGTGACCACCGCCTCGCGGCGCATCAGGGTCATCGCCGTGGCGTGGTCTCCGGCAAGCGCGCCCGTGTGCGACTGCGCGGCTTCACGCGCGCGGGCGCTGCGGCCGGGCATCAGCAGCACCAGGGGCTTGCCGGCGGCACGCGCCTGCGCCGCAAGCTGCAGGAACAGCACGGGCCGGCGGATCTGCTCGGCGTACACCGTGACGACGCGGACCTGGGGGTCTGCGAGGTACGCGGCGACCACATCCTCGACCGAGATGCCGACCTCGTTGCCGGTGGAAAACACGGTGGTGACGGGAACGCCGCGCGCCAGGAGGGAGTCCCGCAGGTTCGCCGCCATGAACCCGCTCTGCGCCACGATGCCCACGCCCGGCCGCTGCTCGCGCGCACGGGCCTCCAGCGGCTCGAAGGTCAGGGGAACGCCTGCGGCCAGGTTGGTGAACCCCATGCAATTGGGTCCGACGAGCGCGATGCCACCCGCTGCCGCGACCGCGGCCAGTTCGCGCTGGCGAGCCTGGCCTTCTTCACCCGCTTCTGCGTAGCCGGAGGCGAAGAGGACGGCGGAATGGCAACGGCGGGCGGCGAGCGCCTGCACCGCCTCGAGCACCCCGGCTTCGGGAATGGCGAGCACGGCCAGGTCCAGGTCTTCGGGCAGTTCGGCCACCGCCCGGATGCACGCTCGGCCGTTGATTTCACTGCTGCTGCGGCTGACCAGGTGGAG